>NZ_RAWL01000296.1:0-10950 GCF_003668885.1 Corallococcus sp. AB049A
CGATTGAGGGGCGGGCAGGTGCGGTCGGGGTGGAGGCCCCGCCGCTTGTGGCCTAGCGTGACGGCATGCGCCCCGCACGACTCCTTTCACTCCTCCTGGTGTCCCTCGTCCTTCCGGCCTGCGCCGCCCGGCAGGTGCGCCCGGAGGGAGCCATCCGCAAGGTGGTGGTGATTGCGGGCTCGCGCGTGGACGTGCTGCCCACGGGCTCCTTCCGCCAGGACATCATCGGAGAGGGCAACCCGCGCACGGTGCTGGTCCGCCAGGCGGAAGCCGAGCTGCTCTCGCGCGGCTTCGAGGTCGTGGCCACCCGCCAGTCCCAGGCCCCCGTGCCGCTCACGGACGAGGTGTCGTCCTTCGTGAAGCAGAACAAGGCCGAGGCCGCGGTGGTGGTCATCCTGGACTGGCTGGACGTGTCCGGCGCGTCGGTGCTGAACCGGGTGGACGTGGTGCTGCGGCTGGGCATGGTGGACCCCAACGGCCAGGTGCTCTGGACGGACACGTTCCGCTCGCAGCCCATCGTGAGCGCCTACCAGTCCGCGACGGACTGGAACTCGTTCCTGCGCCGGGCCGTCATCGACGCGGTGAAGGTGGTGCCGTGACGGCCGTCCTCCTTTCGCGCGGGAAGAGGGGGGCATGCGGGTCCTGGTGACGGGCGCGGCGGGCTTCATCGGCGCCCACGTCTGCGAGCGGCTCCTCGCCCGGGGCGACACGGTGGTGGGACTGGACGCACTGGACGCGGCTCCCGGGGACGTGGCGCTGCGGCGCTCCCGCCTCCAGCGGCTGACGGGCGCGCGCGGCTTCACCTTCCTCGCCGGCGACATCACCGACGCGGCCCGGCTGGGCGAGGCATTCACCACCGCCCGTCCGGAGGGCGTGGTGCACCTGGCCGCGCGCGTGGGCGTGCGGGCCCCGGACGCGGAGGCTCCGGCGTACGCGGACACCAACGTGACGGGCTTCGTGCGCGTGCTGGAGGCCTGCCGCGAGGCGCGCGTCCAGCACCTGGTCTACGCGTCCTCCAGCTCCGTGTATGGCGCGGCCACGCCCGCTCCGTTCCGCGAGGACGCGCCGGTGGATCAGCCGCTCAACCTCTACGGCGCCACCAAGCGCGCCAACGAGCTGATGGCCCACGCGTACAGCCACCTGCACCGGCTGCCCGCCAGCGGCCTGCGCTTCTTCACGGTGTACGGCCCGTGGGGGCGCCCGGACATGGCGCCGCTCCTGTTCCTGCGCGCGCTGGCTCGAGGCGAGCCCCTGCGGCTGCACGGCGACGGGCGCATGCGGCGCGACTTCACCTTCGTGGACGACGTGGCGGAGGCCGTGACGCGCGTGTTGGACCGGCCGCCTTCGGGAGGCGGCCCGCCACACCGGCTGCTCAACGTGGGACACGGAGAGCCGGTGGCGCTGGGGGACTTCGTGGGCCTGCTGGAGCGGCACTGGGGCGCGAAGGCCCGCGTGACGTCCGTGCCCGCCGCGCCCGCGGAGATGGCCTCCACGTGGGCGGACACCACGCGGCTGGAGGCGGAGACGGGCTTCCGGCCGCGCGTGTCCGCGGACGCGGGCGTGGCCCGGCTGGTGGCGTGGTACCGCGAATGGATGGGCGCCGGCCGGGGCTCGTGAAGACCCTGGCCGGCGCCCGCGTGTCCTACGTGCCGTGTCGAAGGGCTACGGCAGCACCGCGAGGAAGCTCTCGACGAAGGCGTTGTTGTCCTCGCGCAGCTCCGTCACCGAGCGGTACGGATCCACCAGCGCGCCCAGGTAGAACAGCCCGGAGCCCTGGCCCTCCGGCAGCCAGGAGGCCGTCGTGGTGAGCGCGCTCGTCGTGCACTGTCCCGCGAGCAGCGAGTCCATGGGCAGGTTGCCCAGGAAGACCTGGGACGTGGACATCCCGGCGCCGGGGAAGCGCAGCGTGGGCTGCGTGGAGAGGTACAGCTCCACCTGGGCGCCCCAGTAATGGTTCTCGGTGCCCTGGTTGCAGACCGTCACCTGGGTGGTGAACGGCTCGTCCCTCCGCACGGAGAACGGCGCGGTCACGCTCGTGATGACCAGGTCCGGCGCGTTGCCCACGCCGATGCGGCCCCGCACGAAGGTGTCGTTGTCCGTGCGCAGCTCGACGCCCGGCCCCGCGCCGTCCACCGCGGCGCCCAGGTAGAAGACCGCGCCCGGCGACGCCCCCTGCGGCAGGCTGACCGGAACGTTCTCCTCACGCGTGGCGCACGCGTTCACGGGCAGGTCCGGAATCTCCACCAGGCCCAGCACCGCCACGCGGGAGGACGGCGGGATGGGCCCGCCCTGCGACGGCGGCTGCGGCAGCGTGGGCTCCGTGGACAGGACGATGGACACCGTCCGCGGCTGCGCGGGCTGCGTGCCCTGGTTGCAGACCGTCACCGGCACCGTCATCCCCCCCATGTCGGGCCGGACGCTGGCCGGTCCCCCCATGGCGGTGATGACGAGGTCCGGCGCGGACCCTACGGCAATGCGCCGGGGACTGATGAACGTGTTGTTGTCCTTGCGCACCTCCTCCATCACGTACGCGTTCGGATCCAGGGTGATGCCGACGTAGAACAGCTGGCCCTCCGGCTGCGCCCCGTAGCTGCGGGCAATGGACTCCATCGGGAAGGTGACGCAGGCGTGCGGTCCCACCTGCGGGAGGATCCCGTCCGCAAGCAGCTCTTCATACGGCGGGTAGTTCTGCGGCGAGGGCAGCGGCAGCGAGGGCGTCGTCAGCAGGTGCAGCGTCGCCCGGACCCCGCTCGGCGAGGGCATCACACCCTGGTTGCAGACCGTGACGGAGGTGGTGAAGGGCACCCACGGCAGGACGCCGGGGGGCGCCGTCACCGACGTGGCGAGCAGCTCCGGCCCGTTGCCAATGCCCAGCCGTCCCCGGACGTGGACGTTGTTGTCCCGGCGCAGCTCGGCCTGGGACCACCCGTACGGCTCCACGACGGCGCTCAGGTACACGGGCTGATCCGGAGAGGCCCCCGGCGGCGGCATGGGGCGCATGGTCCGCGTCAGGGTCTTGCACTCGCCCGCCGGGATATCCTGGACGGAGCCTTCGGTCAGGATGAGCTGGGTGGGGGCAGGGAACGGCCTCGGGGCCCCCTCTGGTGGCAGCTCCCAGGTCTCCTCCGCGGACAGGACGAACGCGACCCGCGCGCTGTACGAGGACTCGGTGCCCACGTTGCAGACGCGCGCGCTGGCGATGAACGTCTCGTACGTCGAGGCGCTGTCCGGCGCCTCCAGCGAGGTGATGACCAGGTCCGGGCCGTTGCCCACGCTGATCACCCCCGCCACGCGGGTGTTGTTGTCCTCGCGCAGCTCCTGCATCTGGGCCAGGGGGTCGGCGACGGCGCCCAGGTACAGCGGCTGGTCCGGCGCCGCCCGGTACGGCCGCGACGCCTGGCCGCTGAGTTCCTGCGTGTCGCACGCGCCCGTGTCCAGCGGAGGCACGTCCAGCATGCCCACCAGGAACTGGCTGTCATTGGGCGGAGGCGGAGCGCCCTGCGAAGGCGCCTGCAGCACGGCCTCCGTGCCCACGTAGACCGCCACGGGGGCCATGCCGTTCGACGGCTGCGTGCCCACGTTGCAGACCTTCACGCGGGTGGTGAAGGTCTCGTTCTCCCGCACGCTGGCGGGCCCCTGGACCTCCGTGACGACGAGGTCGGGCCCGTCACCCACGCCCACCAGCCCCGCGGCGAAGCCGTTGTTGTCCAGGCGCGTCTCCTGCGTCCCGGTGTCGACGACCGCGCTCAGGTGCCAGGTTCCGGGAACATCCCAGGGGCCCGACGGGTACGGACGCATGGCGTGGAAGGTGGCGCTGCGCGTGGCGCACCGCTGGGAATCCAGGTGCGCGTACGACGACGCGCGGCCCAGGAAGGCGTAGCCGGTCTGGGGGCTGGGGTACTGCGAGGGCCCCAGCACCGGAGGCGCCGCGTCCAGGGAGAGGTACAACGAGACGCCGTAGTCGGAGATGGGATCGAAGCCGACGTTGCAGACCGTGTAGCTCGCGGTGAAGGACTGGCCGTCCCGGAGGTTCGTGGGTGCCTGCACGTCGGTGACGACGAGGTCCGGCGCCGTTCCCACGCCCACCCGGCCGTGGGTGAAGACGTTGTTGTCCTCCTGCAGCTCCTGGATGTTCCGGACCGTGTCGATGACCGCGCCCAGGTACAGGGGCTTGCCCGGCTGGAACTCGGGCGGCAGCGAGGCGTTGGCGTTCACCGGCACCGTCGTGCACTGCCCGGCCTCCAGGAACCACAGGTCCGCGCCGCCCACGGGGGTCTGGGTGGGCGTGGCGATCGGCCCGGGGTAGGCCGCCGGGAGGACCACCGGGTCCTGCGTGGAGAGGAACAGGTCCAGGCGGGCGGCGCTGCCCAGGTAATCGGTGCCCACGTTGCAGACCCGCGCCTCGGCGGAGAACCCGGCGTACGGCCGGAGGTTGGCGGGCGCCTTCAGCGACTGGATCACCAGGTCCGGGCCGTTGCCCAGCCCCACGAGTCCCTTCACGAAGGTGTTGTTGTCCTCGCGCAGCTCCGGTTCGGACGGAGAGCCGCCCCCCACGGCCGCGCCCAGGTAGAGGGGCTGGCCCGGCTGACAGCCGGAAGGCGCGAACGCGGGACCGGAGACCTTCACCTGGGTGCACTGCCCGGCTGCCAGCGGCATCAGCAGCTGCGTGGTGCCGATCTCGGTCTCGGTGGTGGGTGACGGGGGCTGCGGGAGCGGAGTCAGTGACGGCTGGGTGGCCAGGCGCACCGCGACGGTCGCCGGCGAGCTGTACGCCGTGCCCACGTTGCACACCGTGACGGACGTGCGGACCTCCTCGCCATGGCGGAGGTTGGCGGGCGCCACCACGCCGGTCACCGTCAGGTCGGGCCCCATGCCCACGCCCATCCGGCCCGCGACGTGCGCGTTGTTGTCCTCGCGCAGCTCCGGAGCATTTCCAGCGTCATCGACGATGGCGCCCACGTACAGCGGCTGCGTGGGCAGGGAGGCATTCGGGGGACGCAGGGCCTGGGCCTGGGTCCGGACCACGATGCAGTCTCCCGCGTCCAACCCGGGCACGAACGCCTCGCCCACCTTGATCTGCGACAGGGAGGGGGTGCCGGGCGCCGGGATGCTCAAGGCCGTCTGCGTGGAGAGGTAGATGCCCGCCTGCGTCGTCGGGGAGGGCGCGGTCCCCACGTTGCAGACGCGCACCTCCGTGAGGAAGGAGGCGTTGTCGCGGACGCTGGTGGGGGCGGTCACCTCGGTGACCACCAGATCCGCCCCGGTGCCCACGCCCATCAGCCCCTTCACGAAGCCGTTGTTGGTCTCATCCAGCTCCTGCACCTGCTGGTCGGTGTCCACGCTGGCGCCCAGGTAGAGGGCGGTGACGGGCTGCGGGCCGGGGGGCGGAATCGCGGGGCCGGACACGGTGCGCGTGACGCACGCGCCGGGGTCCAGGAACCCCACGTCCACCTGGCCCACGGTGCTCTGTCCGGAGGGAGGCGGGCTCCCCGGCGCGGGCACCTGCTGCGTGGGGGAGGTGGACAGGTACACCTGCAGGAGCGTCGGCCCGTTGCCGCCGGCGAAGGCGTCGCCCCGGTTGCAGACCTGCGCGGTGACGGTGAGCGTGCTTCCGTCGCGGACGCTCTGGGGCGCGTCCAGGCGGGTGATGACCAGGTCCGTGCCCTGATCCAATGAATGGGTTTGACCGCGGGCGTGCTTCGCGCTGGGCGACGCACCTTCGCTTCCGCAGCCGGTGATGACGAGCGTGCCCGTGATGAGCAGACACGCGTGTCTCCATGACGGCGACAGCCGTGGCATGTGTTCTCCTTGGGGTATGGGTGGTCTACGAGGCGCCAGCGGGGCCGGCCGACGCCGTGAGAAGCCTTAAGCGACTCGCTCCAAGACGAAAAGCAGTACGACGCGAACCCATCGTATTGGCGGACAGGTCCGGAAAAGACAATCGCCGGCCGCGAGGCGTGAAGGCCCTCCGGCCGGCGAACTCCATCTCAACGGATGGGGAATCCCGAGCGGGAAGCCCCTACTGCGCCTGGCTGATGGGCGTGGCCATCAGCCGCGCGTTGTTGTCCTCGATGAGCTCCTGCCACGCGTTCGGCGTGTCGATGATGGCGCCCAGGTAGATGGGCTGCCCGGGCACGGAGGAGGGAGGACGCAGGGCCTCGGCCTCGACCCACAGCACGGTGCATTGGCCCGGCATCAGCGGGGACGCCCAGAGGCTGCCTCCGGGGATGGGGCTCTGCACCTGGGTATACGGCGGCATTCCCTGGCCGGGCACGTAGAGGGACGTCTCCGTGGTGACGATGAGATCCATCGGCACGGAGCCGTACACGGACACGTTCCCCTCGTTGCAGATGTCCACCTGCGCGGTGAAGCGGGTGTTCTGCGGCACGGGCGCGGACGCCACCGTCACCGAGCGCACCACCAGGTCCGGGCCGCTGCCCCGGACAAGGCGCGACGTCACGCGGGTGTTGTTGTCCTCGTTCAGTTCCATCACCTGGAGGCCGCTGTCCACGCGGGCGCCCAGGAAGAGGGGGCTGTTGGGGTCGGCGAGATAGGGCGCGCCCGCCTGGCCATTGATGGGCGCCGTCAGGCACTGGCCCACGGCCAGCGGCGGCAGCGACACCACGCCCGCCACGAACTCCGACGGCGCGGGGGGCGGAGACTGCGTGGACAGCGTCTCCTCCATCGCGAGGACGCCCATCACCTGCGAGGGCCCCGCCGGCTCCGTCCCCGCGTTGCAGACCGTCACCTTCAGCGTGAGGGGACCGTTGGGGATGGCGCTGGAGGGGCCGGTGACGTCCGTCACCACGAGGTCCGGGCCGTTGCCCAGGAAGAGCGGGCCGGCGACGCGCACGTTGTTGTCCTCGCGCAGCTCCTGATGCTGCTGGTTCACGTCCGCCAGGGCCACCAGGTACAGCGGCTGCGACGGCAGGGCGTACGGCGGAGGCGCGGCGTAGACCGTCTTCGGGTACAGCGCGCAGGCACCCGGCTGGAGCGAGGACACCTCCACCGTGCCCACCGGTGACTGGGTCGGCGGAGGCGGGCCCTGCACCGGTGACACCGCCGAGGGCGTGAGGGACAGGAAGAGGCCCACCGTGGAGGCCGGCGCGGGCTGGGTGCCTTCGTTGCAGACCTTCACGTCCGTCCACAGCGACGTGCCGGGCTTGACGCTCGCGGGCGCCGTCAGCGTGCGCACGACGAGGTCCGGACCGCTCCCATGCCCGATGCGGGACAGCGCGGACACGTTGTTGTCCTCGCGCAGCTCCTGAAGCAGCGCGGGCACGTCCACGACCGCGCCCACGTACAGCGTCGGGTTCGGCATGATCGTCCCGCCGGGCGGGTTGACGTTGCCGGTCACGACGCGGGTGACGCACTCGCGCGGCTCCAGCTGCGGCAGCGGACCTCCCCCCAGAATCATGGCGGACATGGGCGGCGGGCCCGACGGCGTGATGGAGAGCGAGGGCTCGTTCGTGACGTAGACGTCCAGCGGCACGCTCATGGAGCGCGCCGTGCCCACGTTGCAGACCTTCGCGGACACCGTGAACGGGGCATAGGGCGACGAATTGGAGGGGACGTCCATCGCGACGACGGTGAGGTCCGGCGCATTGCCCACACCCACCAGCGTGTCCGCGCGGGTGTTGTTGTCCTCGCGCAGCTCCATCACGCCCTGGTTCATGTCCACGATTGCGCCCAGGTACAGGGGCTGCGAATACGTGGAAGAGGGCGGGCGGTTGGCGGGGCCCTGCACCGTGCGAGCGGCGCACTGGCCCGCCGCCAGCGGCGGCACGTTGAGGGTTCCCAGCGGCAGCTCGGTCATGGGGCGGGGCTGGGACGACGGAGCCGCCAGCGACGGCACCGGGGACAGCACCACCCTCACGTCGGCCGGACCGGAGGTCGTGAAGCCCGTGTTGCACACCGTCGCGGTCGCCTGGAGCGGGTCGCCCTCGCGCACGCTCGCGGGCCCCGTCACGGAGCGGAGGGTCAGGTCCGGGCCGTTGCCCACGCCCACCGGGCCCTGCACGAACGTGTTGTTGTCCTCGCGCAGCTCCAGCAGGCTCCCCGTCCAGTCCACGATGCCGCCCAGGTAGTAGGGCGTGCCGGGCGCCACGGGCGTGGACGGCGGCTGCGCGGTGCCGGAGTAGGGCACCACGCGGCACTGGCCCGTGGCCAGACCGCCCACGGGGATGCTGCCGAGCGGGAACTGAAGGGTGGTCTGCGAGCCGGGCTGGGGCGGCATCGTCATCGCGTTGACCGTGGACAGGTACAGCTGCACGGCGCCGCTGGAGCTGGGCTCCGTGCCCACGTTGCACACCGTCACGGACGCGTCGAACAGCTGGCCCGGCGTCAGGTTCGCCGGCGCGTCCACCTTCGTGACGACCAGGTCCGGCCGGCTGCCCACGCCCATGCGGCCGCGGACGAAGCCGTTGTTCGTCTCATCCGGCTCCGGCACCACCTTCTGCGTGTCGATGCTGGCGCCCAGGTAGTAGACGCCGTTGCCCGTGAAGCCCGAGGGCGGGCTGACGGTGATGTTCAGCGAACGGGACACGCACTGGCCCGCGTACACCGTGCCCACGCTCGTCTGGCCCTGGGTGAGCTGCTGGCTGGTGGGCGGCTGCGTCCCCGACCCCGGCACCTGCTGCGTGGCCGTGGTGGACAGGTACACCTGGAGCAGGGTGCTGGAGTACACGGTCTGCTCACCGGCGTTGCAGACCTTCGCGGTGACGGTGACGGACTGGCCGGGCTTCGCGTTCTCCGGAGCCTGCAGCTCCGTGATGCGCAGGTCCGGCCCGGGCACGAGCGCGGCGGCCTGCTGCTCCAGCGCGGGCGCTTCCTCTGGCACGGAACCGCCCGTGCAACCGGTGAGCGCGAGCGCGCCCGTGATGAAGAGACACGAATGCCGCCATGGCGGCGTACGCCGAGACATACGGACTCCTGGAATGGGGGGAGACAGACGATACAGGCCCGGTGTGACATCCACCGGGCGTGCATGTCTTTTCTAGGAGCGGAAGCCGGCGGGGAAAACCTGTTTCAGTGTTTCCCCAGCGGACACTGTCTCTACTCGACCTCCACGCGTCCGTTCGCGACGCGCCACCGCGTGGTGGTACAGGCGCGCGCGAAGGGCGCGTCGTGGGTGACGAGCAGCAGCGCGCCCGGGTAGTCGTGCAGCGCCGCCTCCAGCCGCTCGATGGACGGCAGGTCCAGGTGGTTGGTGGGTTCGTCCAGCACCAGGGCCCAGGCGTGCTGACCCAGGCCGCGCGCGATGGCCAGCTTGCGCGCCTCGCCGGGTGACGGCTGTCCGGACGCGAGCAGCCGGTGCGGATCCACGCCCAGCGCGGCCACCAGGGACATCACCCGGCCGCGCTCCTCCGGGGGCAGCTCGCGCACCTCCTCGAGCATCGCCCGCGTCTCCTCCACGCCCAGGTCCTGGGGCAGGTACAGCAGCTTGTCGCGGGGCACGCGCGCCTGCTCCAGCAGGGCCTTCAGGAGCGTCGTCTTGCCGGCGCCGTTGGGACCCTCGATGCGGATGCGCGCCTCGCGGTCCACGTCCAGGTGCGTGGGACCCAGCACCTCCATGTCGCCGGCCTTCAGCCCCGGAGTGTCGAAGGTGAAGAGCCACGGGTTGGGCGAGCGCACGTAGTCCACGAACACGGAGCGGCCCACGGTCTTGTCCGCGGTGAAGGTGCCCACCGCTGCCTCGGCGCGCTCCAGCTCGCGCCGCTTGACGGTGACCTGGTGCCCCAGGCGGGCCTCGGCCCAACCGGCCAGTGTGGACGGGCCCAGGCCGCGCGCGTCGCTGTCGTTCTTGTTGCGCATGCGCCGCCCGGTGCTGCGCGACAGGGTGGCGCCCTGGTGTTCGCGCCGGGCGTTGGCCAGCAGCTGCGCGGCCCGGTCCCGCTCCGCCTTGGACTGCTGGTGGGCGGCGACCTCCGCCTCGCGCTCCGCCTCCCAGTGGCCCTTCGCGGCGGAGTAGGCGCCCGGGTACAGGTGGGCCTCGCCGCCGTGCACGCGCAGCGTGGCCTGGGTGAGCGTCTCCAGCAGCTCGCGGTCATGGGACACGACGACGCCCACGCCCCGGAAGCGGCGCAGCGCGGCCACCAGCCACGCGCGTGCCTCCGCGTCCAGGTGGTTGGTGGGCTCATCCAGCAGCAGCACGTCCGGCTCGCGGGCGAGCGCCGCGCCCACCTGCCAGCGCTTGCGCTCCCCCGGAGACAGCGTGGGCCAGCGCTCCAGCGCCGTGACGTCCAGGCCCAGCTGGCCCTGGAGCCTGCGCGCCAGCGCGTCCCACGCGTCCGCGAAGGCGGTGATGTCCGGCGTGAGTTCCTCCACGCCCTGCGGACACAGGCACACGATCGGCGAGTCCGGCTCGAACTGGAGCTGCCCGGACGTGGGCGTCAGCTCCCCGGACAACAGGCGCAAGAGGGTGGACTTGCCGGCGCCGTTGGGACCGACGAGGCCCGTCCAGCCCGGGGTGAGGTGGAACTCCACGTCGGTGAGGACGGGGATGGCATCGGTGAACGAAAAGCACACGTCGTGCGCGCGCACGGAGGAAGAGGACGAGGGCATGTTGAAGCGACTCCTGAAACCGGAAGCCAGCGCACACGTCGGTCAGGACGCGCGGCGGCGGGGGACAGCTGGGGACCGGGGTTTCAGGCGAACAGCTTCAAGGATCTGCGAACCTCGTTCAGGGGAAGACCTCTGACATCTCCCCACGTGGACAGCCGACAGCCGGTGCTTCAGGTGCAGCTTGCGGCACGGCCCGGGCTGAAGACAAGGCCCGGGCCCGCACACCAAGGGCACCGACTTCGGAAACGCCGGTGCCCTGACAACGATTCCCGCGTTACTCGTCCGACGGGGGCGGCTGCACCCGGCGCGTGGCGGGGAGGGTGGCGCTCGCGGCCGCGTTGCGGGCCAGGGCCTGGGCGCTCAGCGCGGCGGCCGACGGGGCGCGGG
>NZ_RAWL01000297.1:0-10855 GCF_003668885.1 Corallococcus sp. AB049A
CCCATGACCTCCCCCACCGACACGCAGGACCCGTACGAGCGCATCTACCGCGTCTGCGAACAGGTGCCGTCCGGGCAGGTGGCGACGTACGGAGACATCGCCACCATCGTCGGCGGCGCCTGCGATGCGCGCACCGTGGGCCATGCAATGGCGGCGCTGGGGTCGCGCGCGGCGACGGTGCCCTGGCAGCGCATCATCAACCGCACGGGAGGCATCAGCACCTCCGGCCACCGTCAGCGTGAGCTGCTGGAGGCAGAGGGCGTCGCCTTCGACGACGCGGGCCACGTCCGCATGGACGCGCATCACTGGAAGGGCCCGAGCGAGGCCTGGGCCCGCGCCCACGGCTTCAGCGTGCTGCCGCCCCGGGACGCACCCGCGCCCTCCGCGCAGCTCACGCTCTTCTAGCGCCCACGGAGCGTCCGGGCGGCCGGGCACGAGGGAACAGCGCTCGCCAGGCCGTCTGCTTTTCACGGCGGAACAAAGACGGCAGCCTCGGGTCCCAGCTCACTCCTTGGACCTCCGACGAATGTCCTCTCCCCTGCTCCGCTGGGGCCTCGTGCTCCTGGTCTGTCTGCTGGCCCCCGTGGGGTTCGCGAAGGAAGTGAAGGTCCGCAAGGCCAAGGCGAAGGGGCCGCGGCTGGTGCGGATCCACAGCGGCCACCGGCTCCACCGGGACGCGGCGGCGGCCTTCGAGCGCATGGCGGCCGAGGCGCGCACGGCGGGTCAGCCCCTGCTCGTCACCAGCGGGTGGCGTTCGTATCAGCAGCAGCGCTTCCTGTGGCGCCGCTACCGCAAGGGGCTGGGGCCCAAGGCGGCGCGGCCGGGCCGCTCCAATCACAACCGTGGGCTCGCGGTGGACCTGGTTGTCGGCAGCGAGGAAGCGTCCCCCACGTATGATTGGCTCGCGGGCAACGCCTGCCGCTTCGGCTTCCGCCGCACCGTGGCCTCGGAGCCGTGGCACTGGGAGTTCCGGCCGAAGAGCACCCTCGCGCCCGACGACGGCGTGGACTGCCTGGGCCGCCCCCTGGACGTCGAGCCCACGCCCGCCGTGGTCCGCCAGGACGCGAGCTAGGCGAAGCCCTCAGTGGGACGGGCGGGGCGGCAGCTCCACGATGAACTTCGCGCCGTGCCCCGGCTCGCTCTCCACGCGGATGCTTCCGCCGTGCGCTTCGATGATCCGCCGCGTGATGAAGAGCCCCAGGCCGAGCCCTCCGTAGTTGCGCGAGGAGGCGCGCTCGAAGCGCTCGAAGATGCGGGCCTGGGATTCGATGGGAATGCCCATGCCGTGGTCCGTCACGATGAGCCGTGCCATTCCGTCGTGGCTCGTCACCTCCATCCGGATGGGGCTCCCCGCGCCGTACTTCATCGCGTTGGTGAGCAGGTTGAGCATGACCTGCTCCATCCGCAGCCGGTCCCAGTGCCCCCACACCGGCTCGCGGCTCACCAGCTCGAACTCGCAGCCCGCCTTGTGGAACTGCTCCGCGACGTGGCCCGCGACGTGACTCGCCACCGCCACCAGGTCCATGTCCTCCAGGCGCAGGTCCAACCGCTTCTCGTTGATGCGGGAGACGTCGAGCAGGTGGTCCGCCAGGTGCGCCAGCCGCTGGAGCTGCTCCTTGAAGACCTCCAGCATCTTCGACATCCGCTCCGTGGACAGGGGGCGCGAGCCCATGAGGTTGGACTCCAGCTGCTGCAGCCTCAGCCTCATGGACGTCAGCGGGGTCTTCAGCTCATGCGACGCGATGGACAGGAATTCGTCCCGCGCGCGGATGGACTCCTGCGCCGAGCAATAGAGCTGGGCGTTGTCGATGGAGAAGGCCGCCCGCCGCCCAAGCTCCTCCATCAGGGCCAGCTCATCCGGCGCGAACGCGCGCCCCGGCTCGGAGGAGAGGAGGTACAGCACCCCCAGCGTGCGGCCTCGCGCCTGGAGCGGCACACCCAGCGAAGGCCGCCCCTGGAGCGTCCTCACCTCCGCCCACCGGTCCTCCGCCAGTGCCTCGGCGTCCAGCAGCCCCTGTGATGCGTCCGAGGCCTCCGGCCTGCCGGTGGCCAGCACCCGGGACGGACCGTGCGGAGCCTCCGGGCGCGGAGGGTGGAGCCGCAGGAACTCCCGCACGCTGGCGCCGCGGGCTGGCGAACGGTCCGCCACCGCCACGGGCCGCAGCACCACGCTGTCCGTCCTCAAGAAGAAGACACACAGGTCCGCCATGAGCGGCACGGCCAGCTTCGCGACGCGCTGGAGCGTCGTCTCCGGATCCAGCGACGCCACCAGCTCGCGGCTCGCCTCGGCCAGGAACCGCTGGGACGCCTCCATCCGCTTGCGCTCGGTCACGTCGGTGAGCACCGCGAGCGAGCGGACCATCTGGCCCGCGTCATCCCGCTCCACGATGGCGGACAGGAGGACGTCAATCACCTGCCCGTTCTTCTTCACGACCTGGTACGGCACGTCCCGGGACCAGCCGGTCTTGAAGTACTCGGGGAGGACGACCTCGCGGGCGTACCGCTGGGACTCCGGCGTCAGGAATTCCACCGACTCGCGCCCGAGCACCTCGCCGCGCTCGTAGCCCATCGTGTCCAACCAGTAATCACTGACGCTGATGAGCCGTCCGTGCGTATCAATGGAGTGCATCATCACGGGCGTGCTGTTGTAGAGCGACCGGTACTTCGTGGCGCCCTCCCGCGCCGCGTCCTCGGCCCGCTTGAGGTCGGTGACGTCGCTGACGACGGACACACCGCCGCGCACCCGGCCAATCTCGTCACGGACAGGACTGGAGCTGACGTGCAGCCAGGTCCCCGCCGGCCGCTCTGCGTTGCGCAGGAAGACCGCCGCGCGGCTGATGGATTCGCCTTTCAGGGCCCGGCTCATGGGCAGCTGGTCGGACGGATAGAGCGTGACCTGGTCCGGCAGGTGGAGCCCGTAGTGCGCCGGCCACCGGCTGACGGGCTCGTCGGTGGCTCCCATGCCCAGGATGGACTCCGCCTTCGGGTTGATGAACACCAGGTGCTGGAACTCATCCGCCACCAGCAGCCCCTCACCCATGCTGGCGAGCACGGCATCCAGCAGAAGGCTGTGCCCTGGCGGCGGGGCCCGCTGGGGCTGAGGCGTAGGGCTGTCGTGCAGGCGGTCCATGGAACGCGCGAAGGGGAACGGACTTCTTCCTTCAACGATGGGGGCTCGCCCGCCCATGCGCCAGACACAGCCTCCCGAGGAGCGGAGCGCTGACTCCTCCATCCAGTCGATGCGCGTCCGTGGCTGCCGTTGGGGGCCGAGCGTGAGCCTGCCGCGCCGTTCGCGGCGCTGACGCCCGTCAATCGCCGAGCGCTTCGAGCAGGGCCGCCCGGAGCGCCTTCCGGTTCTCCGGGAAGCGCTGGTTGGGATAGGGACGCGCGCCGCTCAGGATGTCCGCGTACTGCTGATACATGGGGTCGGAGCGCGCGGGCTCCTGCTGGTAGAAGGCGCGGTTGGCCTGGAGCAGGTAGCGGGGCCGGGTGCCCTGGGGGGCGTCCTTGCTGAACGCGATGAGGCTGCGCGTCTCCGGGGCCTGCATGAACGACGTGAAGGCCCGGGCATCCTCCGCGCACGTCCCGGTGCAGTTCGCGTTGACCACCAGCGCATCCACGAAGACCGCCGGAGCCGAACCCGCGCCCAGCGGCACGGAGACGACCTCCGGCAGCGGCATCGTGGGCTGGGCCTGGAGGATGTGGAACAGGCGCTCGGTGTAGCCCATGAACCCGTTGGCCTGCTCCTTCGCGAAGGCCTCCTCCGCCACCGTGTTGTCCGCGTAGCTGCCATCCAGACACGGGTTGACGCCCGCCTCCAGCGAGCAGCTGTCGACGACCTCCGAGAGCGCGCTCACCGTCGGCGGATCGAGCGGCAGGGAGATGGCGCTCGCGAGCGCATCCCCCGGGTGCGTATCCAGCCAGGCATCCAGGTACGTGGAAGGCAGCGTCCAGCTGCTGTCGAAGTTCGTCGCCAGCGGGCGCTTGCCGGGAGCCGCCTCGCGGAGGATGCGCACCAGCGAGGTGCTGTCGGTGGCGGACCGGACGGCCGAGGTCCGCGAGTAGACGACGTAGGTGCACAGATAGGTGGGCACGCCGTAGTTCGCGCCGTCAATGCGGACGGCCTCTTCCGCCGCCGGATGCATGACGCCCGGCTCCAGCGTGACGGGCTGGATCCACCCCTTCGCCGCGAGCGAGCCGAGCACCAGCGTGTCCACCTCCACCACCTGGGCGGCCTCGGCCTGCGCGCCCAGGAGCTGGCTCAGCTTTCCGCCGTCGTCCAGATCATAGACATCCTGGTTGAGGTCAAACACGACATCCAGGTCGATGTCCGGATGGGCCTGCTCGAAGTCCGCCTCCAATCGCTGCTCCAGGCTGGCGAAGCTGTCTCCCGCGGAGTCGGGGATGTATGGGAACAGGACTGCCTTCAGCGGACGCCTGGGCGTGGGGTCGGGGTCGGTGGAATCCGAGCACGCACTCAGGACCAGGACGGCGGGGCAGATCAGGGCTTTCCAACTCATGACGGGGACCTCTCCAGGAAGGGACGCCCGCGGGTGCGCGAGCGATCTGGCGAGGAATGATTACCCGGCAATCCGAGAGCATCAAAGGAAGGCACGCATGGCGGAGACGACCTCCGCCTGCCGCGTGAGCCAGAGGTAGTGCCCCGCGCCCGGGAGCGTCACGACCTTCCAGTTCGGCAGGCTCCTGAGCAGCGCGTCCTGGGCGGCCTCGTGCTGACGCAGCTCCGGAAGGAAGGCCCGGGCCCGCTCGCGCAGGTCCGCGGGGACGCTCTCCGACTGGGACAGGAACTCCACCCACCCCGCGAACGCCTGCTCATCGGAGATGGCCAGCACGGGGCATTGAATCTTCGCGTAGTCCGGGATGGCCGAACCCCGGATGGCCTGCTCCGTGGCCTCCGGCTGGCGGTGGTAGCGCAGGTACGCGCCGGTCGCGGCGTCGAACTCGTACGCGTGATCAATCTCGTGCGGTGGGAACGGTCCGCCCAGGTCGCGCGCCAGCAGCGCCGTCACCGCCTCACGTGACGGCTGCCCGTCGAGCACGGTGAACGGCAGCGGCGGCAGCGGACCGGGCTTCAGGAACGCGGCGATCTCCCCCTTGTTGTCCGTGGCGTCCAGGAAGATGAGCCCCTCCACGCGCTCCGGATGGTTCAACCCCATCCAGTTCAGCTCATCCCCCGCGAGCGAGTGCCCCGCGAGCGTCGCCTTCGCGAGCCCCAGTCCCTCCATCGCTGCCAGCACGTCATGCCCCAACGTCGCGCTGTCATAACCGGTCGCCGGCCAGCTCGACGCACCGAAGCCGCGCCGGGTGAACGCATAGACGTGGTGCGTGGCGGTGAACTCCGGTGCCAGCACGTCGAAGACGTGGGCCGTGCTCCCCAGGCCCGGCAGGAACACCAGCGCCGGCCCCTTGCCACCGTAGTCGAGCACCTCCAGCTCGACCTCCGGAGCCACCCGCACCCGCTTCACCTGGTGCAGCGGATCCTCCGTGCCTCCAGGAGGCGATGACGGCGTGGTCGCACAAGCCGAAAGCAACAGCACCCAAGACAGACGGAGCCAGGACGTTCGCATGGGCGGAAACCTTTGCACGGCCGGCCACGACAACGAAACTGCCTCAAAGGGCCTGCTCGGCTTCAACGCAAATTTCCACCCCTCGCTGAATCCCCCTCTGGAGAGAGATGATGCGCTCGAATTGGATGACGTGGTCCCCCGCCCTGCTGGTCTCCGCGGGCCTGATGCTGGCCGCGTGCGGAGGTCCGGAGCTGGAGGTTCCCACCCAGGACGTGTCTGCCATTGGCACGGTGGAGGGCGAAGCGAACTCGCCCATCTATGACCGTGCTCGCGCGTTCGCGGCCGCCAATCCCAAGCGCGACGGCGGTTCGTGGAACCAGTGGTGCGGTTCGCTGATGGTCCGCTTCGGCCAGCTTCCGGACTCCGCCGTGCGCCCCACGGCCATCGAGGCCTACCGCGCATCGCGCATCGTCTCCACGGACGCGTCCAAGGCGCTGACGGGGGCCTTCCACTGGTGGGACATCGGCTCCGCGGGCCACGTGGGCGCGGACCTGAACGGCGGCGGCGGCACGGTGTTCATGGCCACGTACAACCTGGCCCAGTCGTGGGGAGATGCGATTGGCGTCAACAGCGTGTCGGGCTACTCGGCGAAGACGGGGGCGCGGTACCTGGGTTGGTCCATGGACTACGCGGGCGGAACCATCGCGGGGGGTGGCCAGGCGCCGGGCGGCGGCACCAGCAGCCTGCCGCAGACGACCACGGAGTTCGACGGCATCCCGGGTGAAATCTATTACAAGCGCATCCAGACGGTGGGCCAGCGCGACTACGGCTACACGGGCCCCATCGACGGCGTGACGGGTCCGGCCACGGAGAAGATCCGCGTGCGCATCACCGCGCGCGAACTGAACCGCCGCGGCAGTCCCCGCACCTCCGCCGAGGACGATGGCATCCCGGGCTCCATCTACTGGACCCGCGTGCAGACGGTGGGCCGCGCGTTCGGCTACACCGGCCCCATCGACGGCATCCCCGGCCCGAACACGTACAAGGCCGAGCACCAGATCTGCGCGTACGCCGTGAACCGCGCGTTCTGACCGAGCATGAGGCCCGACGGCGCGGTGCGTGATCCACTCACGCACCGTCGCCATGCATGGGCGCGCCGGGGTAGCGTGCGGACCTCTCCACGGAAGAGGGGGCCCATGCGCGTCGTACCGTCCGTCCTGGAATCCGTCACCGTTCACGCCGAGGGCGCGCTGTGCACACGCGCGTTCGTGCTCTCGCCCGAGAACGGACACCTGCCTGGCCAGGTCCGCGTCGACGGACTGCCCCTGGCGCTGCGCACGGGCTCGTTGCGTGCCCGCGTGGTGGAGGGGCCCGCGGACCTGCTCGTCCGCGACCTCAAGCCCACGTTCGACGTACGGCTGCCGCCGGAGTCGGAGCTGCCCGCGGAGCAGCACGCGCTCGAGGCGGCGGAGGCGGCCCTGTCCGCCGTGCATGGCCGGCTGGAGCGGGTGCGCTCGGAGATCAAGGCGCTCCGGAACCTGACGCCCACCTGGCCCGCCCAGCGCAAGGGCCAGCCTCCGCGCGAAGCCCCGCTGGCCGCGATGCTGTCGCTCACCGGCTTCGTGGACGCGGAGCTGGCGGAGCTGCAGGCGCAGGAGCTGGACCTGGAGCGCCAGCACCGCGACGCCACGAACGAGCTGGAGCTGCGCCGCCGCCGCGTGCAGGAGCTGTCCTCCGCGAGGAACGTGGACCGGGCCCGGCTGTTCCGCGCGGCGCTGCTCACGCTCTCCGGCCCCATCGCCGCGAACGCGGACGCGCGCCTGGTGCTGGAGTACGCGGTGGCCGGCGCGCGCTGGGTGCCCACGTATGACCTGCGCCTGCCGCGCACGCTGGAGGAAGGCACGCTGCGCATGCGCGCCGCCATCCTCCAGCGGACCGGCGAGGACTGGACGGGAGTACGGCTGGCCGTCTCCACCGCGAGCCTGGAGCGGCGCGCGGAGGTGCCGGAGCTGAAGTCGCTGCGCATCGGCCGCAGTCAGCCGCCACCCGCGCGCTCCGGGTGGCGTGAGCCCGCGCCCGGCCTGGAGGAGCTGTTCGCCGGCTACGACGCCGCGCACGTGGCCCGGCCGGAGTCCGTCCCCGCCAGGCCCCTACCGCCTCCGATGTTCGAGGAGCCGGAGCCGGAAGCGGATGAAGACGCGTACGAGCAGGAGCAGCCGTACAAGGAGATGGCGACGTTCGGAGGCGCGGCCCCCGGTGGCGCACCGCCCAGCGTGTCCGCTCCGCCTCCGATGCCACCGCCCATGGCGGCCCCCAAGTCCTCGGGAGCATTCCTCGTGGGAGGCGCCCGTCCGTCGTCGCCCCGTCGCAGCGCCGCGCCGGCCGTGAGCATGCCCGCGTCCCGGGGCGGTGGTGGCGGCATGGACCGCATGAAGAGCAAGAAGCGCGCGGTCGAGGTGGACGAACTCGAAGAAGCGCCGATGGCGGACATGGCGATGGACGAAGGAGGCGGCGCCGGTGATGAGCTCCGGCGCGCGGCGGGCCTGGAGCCGGCGGACGGCCTGTTCGACTACGACTCGCTGACGCTCGCCTCCGCGGCCTCTTCCGCGCAGCGCGGCCGGCTGCGCCCCCGTCCCGCGCTCGTCTCGCAGGCGATGCTGTCACTCACCGCGGTGAGCGTGCAGGTGGAGGTGGTGCGTCTGGAGGCCCAGGCCTTCATGTTCGCCGACGCCGTGCACATGGTGACGCCGCCCACCTGGTCCGTGCCGCCGCGAGAGTCCGCCCGGCACTTCGATGCGCGCTTCGACGCGGAGGCCGTCGCGGACGTGCCGTCCGATGGCGCGTGGCACACCGTGCCCATGCTGACGGTGCCCCTGGAGCTCAAGGTCGAGTACGTCTGCGTGCCCTCCGTGGAGCCCCGCGTCTTCCGCACGGTGCGCCTGGACAACGCGTCGCCGCATCCGCTGCTGGCGGGGCCCGTGGACGTGACGCTCGGGGACGAGTTCCTGATGACGTCCCCTCTGCCCACGCTGGGGCCGGGCGAGACGCAGCGGCTGGGCCTGGGCGTGGAGGAGGCGCTCCAGGTGGCGCGCAACACGCGCTTCGAGGAGGCCTCCGGCGGCATGTTCGGCAACAGCACGGTGCTCACGCACCATGTCTCCGTGGAGGTGGCCAACCACCTCTCCCGCCCCGCGAACATCGCCATCTCCGAGCGCATTGGCGCGGTCCCCGAGTCCCAGAAGGACCTCAAGGTGGAGGAGGCGGAGGTGGTGCCGCCCTGGCAGAAGCCCACGCCGCTGCCGGGTGAGGCGCCGGTGGAGGGCGAGCGGGTGTGGCGCGTGAGCGTCCCCGCCGGAGAAAAGCGTTCGATGAAGGCGACGTGGGTCGTGAAGCTGCCCTCCAGCAAGATGCTGAACGGCGGGAACCGGAGGACGTGATGCGCACTTCCATTCTGTTGCCCCTGGTGAAGGTGACGGTCCTGGAGGACCGGGCGCTCGTCGAGCGCAGCGGCACGGTGACGCTGCCCCCGGGCCCCTGCCGCCTCGTGGTGGACGGGCTGCCGGCGGTGGCGGTGGACCGCTCGCTCCAGGCGAAGCTCACCGGCGGCATGGTCACCCAGGCCAGCCTGCGCCGTTCGATGCGCGCGGTGCTGCCGGAGGCGCTGCGCGAGCACCATTCAGTGCTGGCCCGCCGCGCCTTCGAGCGCGAGCAGGTGCTGGCCCGCGCCCAGGCGGAGGTGCGGCGCCTGGAGGCGAGGCACGGCCTGCTGGAGACCGCGCGTCAGGAGGTCCTGCGCGCCATCTCCGAGCGCACCGGCGCCGGTGAAGCGGATCCGGCGAAGTGGAAGGAGCAGCTCGCCACCATCCGTCAGGAGCAGACGGCGGCGGACGAACAGCTCCTCCAGGCGCGCCGTCAGCTGGGCCGCCTGGAGCGGCAACACATCCAGGAGACCCGCGACGTGCTGGCGCGCACGGAGGTGCCTGAGCCCACGCTGGACGTGCAGGCGGAGCTGGACGTGAGCCACGCCGCCGGGGGTGAGGCGACGTTGACGCTCAGCTACCTGGTGCCCTGCGCCGCCTGGCGGCCGGCCTACCGCGCGCGGCTGGGGACCACGGAGGCGGCGTCCTCGGTGACGTTGGAGTGCGAGGCCGTGGTCTGGCAGAACACCGGCGAGGCCTGGAAGGACGTGACGCTGGCCTTCTCCACGGCGCGGCCCACGCTGGGCGCCACGCCGCCCCGGCTCACGGAGGACTGGCTCACGCTGCGCGACAAGACGACGCGTGAGAAGCAGGTGGTGGACGTCTCCATCCGAGAGGAAGCCCTCCAGGAGACGGGCGAGGCCGGGACGACGAAGGCGGCGGACGCGCTGCCCGGCATGGACGACGGCGGCGAGCCGGTGACGCTGTCCGCGCCGCACAAGGCCACGGTGCCGTCGGACGGCGAGGCGCACCGGGTCGCGCTGTTCGCGTTCACGTCTCCGGCCACGTCGGAGCTGGTGGCCTGCCCGGAGCAGTCGCCGCTGGTGCACCGGGTGGCGAAGTTCGACAACACGGGGCCGGCGGTGTTGCTCGCGGGGCCGGTGGACCTGGTGCGCGCCAACGGCTACGTGGGCCGCGCGCAGCTGAAGTTCGCGGGCCGGGGCGAGCGCGTGAAGCTGGGCTTCGGCAGTGAGGACTCGCTGCGGGTGTCGCGGCAGGTGGACGTGGGCGAGGAGGTCGCGCGCATCACCGGCCGGCGCACGCGCACGCAGAAGGTGAAGCTGTTCGTCTCCAACATGGGCGCGAAGCCCGCGGCGCTCGCGGTGGAGGAGCGCATGCCCGTGTCGGAGGTGGAGGCCGTGGAGGTGGCGCTGCTCAAGGACGCCACGAAGCCCGCGCCCACGAAGGTCAGCGACGAGGGCATCGTGCGCTTCGAGTTGAGCGTGCCGCCGCGCTCGCATCAGACGGTGAACTTCGGCTTCACGGTGGCCCGCGCCGCGAAGGTCGCGGGCCTGTAGGGAAGCCCACCGCCATGCCCTTCGCGACGAAGTCCGGCCGCCGCATCCACTACGAGGTCCAGGGCCACGGCCCTCCCCTGCTGCTCCTGCACGGCCTGCTCCAGATGGGCTCGCACTGGACACTCAAGGGGTACGTGTCCGCGCTGACGGACGCGTACACGGTGGTGACGTTCGACTCGCTGGGGCATGGACAGAGCGACACGCCGCACGAGCTGGAGTCCTACGCGCTGAGGCATCGCGTGGAGGACGCGCTGTCGGTGCTCGACACGCTCTCCATCGGCCGGGCGCATGTGTGGGGCTACTCCATGGGCGGCTGGACGGTGTGTGGCCT
>NZ_RAWL01000298.1:0-10819 GCF_003668885.1 Corallococcus sp. AB049A
CGTCGCGGGCGTGCTCGTGCTGGGCGGGCTGGGCGCGGGGGCCACGTGGTACCTGCGGCGCCCGGACCTGCCGCCTCCCGCGCGCATCGCCGCCGCCGAGGCCGCCACCACCGTGGAGGCCAAGGTGTCCGCGCTGGAAGGGCTGGGCAACGACGTGCGCGCGACGGCGGCGGAGCTGGCTCGCGCGGGCACGCTGCTCATGGACGCGGGCGCCCACCCGCAGGCGCTGGCGCTGGCGGAGGTCTACACCTCGCGCTTCCCCAAGGAGGCGGAGGCGCACCTGCTGGCCGCGCGCGCCGCCACCGAGCTGCGCATGGGCAAGCGCGCGGAACGCGCCATCGACGAGGCCACGGCGCTGGCCCCCAAGGACGTGCGCGCCCCGCTGGCCCTGGCCGACCTGCGGGCCCGCCAGGGCGACGTGCCGGGCGCGTTGACGGCGCTGGCGAAGGCGTACGCGCAGGCGCCGGGTTCCGCCAGGGTCGCGCCCCGCTACGGACAGCTCCTGTCCCAGGGGGGCCGGCTGGACGAGGCCGCCACCGTGCTGTCCGCCTGGACGCGCCAGCACGACGACGCCGAGTCCCTGGCGGAGCTGGGCTTCGTGCGCTTCCGCCAGGAGAAGCTGGACGACGCGGTCAGCCTGCTCAAGCGCGCGCTGCGCAAGGCCCCCTCGCTCGCGGTGGCCCACTCCTACCTGGGCGCCGTCCTCTTCCGGCAGGGCGACCTGCGCGGCGCCGAGCGCGAGTACCGGGAGGCCGAACGTCTGGCTCCGGACGATCCCCGCGCCCTCACCGCGCGTTGCCAACTGCACGTCCACGAAGGCGACGCCGCCCGGGTGGAAGAGGTGAAACGTACGCTGGCGGAAAGGTTCCCGGACCGGGCGCTGGCGCTCGCGGCGGAGTGCGGCACGGGGAACTAGCTTCCGCCATGCGCTTTCGCTTCCTTGCCCTCGCCGCGTCCAGCCTGCTGCTGACCGCCACCGCGTGCGGCTCCAGCTCCGCCGAGGACGACACCGACGCCCCGCCCGGCTCCGGACCGCAGCTGCCGGTGTCCGGGGACGTGGCCCCCGCGGACCGCTCCGCCTGCACGGGCCTGACCGTGACGCCCGGCACCTACGACTGGACGGTCGAGCACGGCGGCCGCACCCGCGCCTTCCGCGTCCACGTCCCCACCGGCTACGACGCCACGAAGCCCACGCCCGTCGTCCTCAGCTTCCACGGCTTCGGCTCCAATGAAGAGGAGCAGGAGCTGCTGACCGGCTTCTCCCGGCTGGCGGACGCGGAGGGCTTCATCGCCGTCTACCCGCGCGGCCTCAACTTCGCGGAGGTCTACGGCAGGGGTGAAGCGGACACGCGCGGCTGGAACGCGGAGGCGTGCTGTGGCCCCGCGCAGATTGGGAACGTGGACGACGTGGGCTTCGTGGACGCGCTGCTCGCGGACCTGGACACGCGCGTGTGCACGGACCCGCGCCGCGTCTTCGCCAACGGCTTCTCCAACGGGGGCTTCTTCTCCTACCGGCTGGCCTGCGAGCGCGCCCAGCGCATCGCCGCCATCGCGCCCGTGTCGGGCATGGAGGGCGTGACGGACTGCCGCCCGTCGCGGCCCGTCCCGGTGCTCCACTTCCACGGCACCGGTGACGAGACCATCTTCTACGACGGCGGCAGCAACGTGATTGGCGGCAAGCCCTACCCGTCCGCGCCGGACTCCGTGCGCCGCTTCGCGGAGCTCAACGGCTGCCAGGGCCCGCAGCAGCAGACGTATCAGCAGGGCAACAGCACCTGCGTGGCGTATACGGGCTGTCAGCCGGAGAGCGCCACCGCGAGCCTGTGCACCGTCACCGGCGGCAAGCATGCGTGGCCCGGCCAGCCCCTCTACAATGGCGGCACGACGGACCTGGACGCGTCCCTGCAGATGTGGCGCTTCTTCCAGGCGCGTCCCCGCCCCTGAAGGAGGCCCGAGCCACGCCGCCCCGAGCCCTCATCATCAACGCCGATGACCTGGGCTACGACCCGGGCATCACCCGGGGAATCCTCCAGGCGCTGCGCGAGGGCGTCGTCTCCTCCGCGACCCTGATGGTGAACGCGCCGGACGCCGAGGCCGCCGCGAGGCAGGCCCGGGGACTCGCCATCGGGTTGCACCTGAACCTGGACCGGGGAGCCCCCGTGGCCCCCGGCTTTCCGCGCGAGTGGCGCACCGGGGACGGAGGCCTCGACGGGGCCCGGGTGGGCGCGCTGCCCGCGGACGTGGTGGAGGCGGAGGCGCTCGCGCAGCTGGAGCGGCTGGAGCGGCTGCTGGGCCAGGCCGCCACGCACGTGGATGTGCACAAGCACCTGCACCGGCATCCCCAGGTCCTGGAGGGACTGTCACGCGTGGCGAGGCGCGCGGGCCTTCCGGTGCGCTCCATCAACGCGGACATGCGCTCGGCGCTGAGGGCCCGGGGCGTGGCCACGAACGACCACTTCGTGGGCGAGTCCGGCGAGACGGCGTACTGGACGCAGGAGCGCTTCGCCCAGGCCCTGGAGGCGCTGCCATCCGAGGGCATCACGGAGTGGATGTGTCACCCGGGCCACCTGCCCGAACTCGTCACCACGCGCTACGCCGCGCAGCGTGAAGTGGAGCGGACCACCTTCGTGGACGCCCGTGTGCGCGAGGCCCTGCGACAGGCGGGAGTGAGTCCCACGGACTACCGCGTCCTCACGCGGGCGTGACGAGCGGGAGCTCCGACTCCACCGGCGTCAGCGTCCGGCGCTTCTCGCGCGTGAGCACCGTGCGCACGCCCGCGAGCAGTTCGTCCGGACGGTAGGGCCGGGCGCACAGCGCGGCGCTGTCCTGCGCCCACCAGGGTCTTTCATCTCCCGCCAGCAGGATGGGCACCGGCCTCGCTCGCGGCAGCGTGGCGAAGGTCTCCAGGAAGGTGCCCACCGCGGACTGGTTGGCGCTCGTGGACAGGACGATGAGGTCCACCGGCAGGTGCGTCGCCTTGCGCAGTGCCTCCGCGCCGCTCTGCACCGTGAACACCTCGAAGCCCTCGGCCCGCAGGGTGCGCTCCGCCGCGGCCTCCTGGTGCACGTCCTCGTCCAGCACCAGCACGCGCCGGGGCAGCCTGCGCACCTCGTGCGCGGGCATTCGCGGCAGGTCCAGCAGGAACGTGGAGCCCTCGCCCTCGCGGCTTCGCAGCGCCAGCGCGCCGCCGTGCATCTTCACGATGGAGTGGCTGATGAACAGCCCCAGCCCCAGCCCGCCGAAGTTGCGGTGCGACACGTTGCGCGCCCGGTAGAAGCGCTGGAACACCAGGGCCTGGTCCGCCCCCGGAATCCCGATGCCGTGGTCCTGCACCTGGATGCGCGCCGACTCCGCCGTGCGCCCCACCCTCACCGCGATGGGCGCCCCCGCCGGGCTGTACTTGTGCGCGTTCTCCAGCAGGTTCACCAGCACCTGCTCCAGCCGGTCCCTGTCCCCCAGCACCCAGACGCCGTCGTGCGGCACGTCCACCGTGAAGGGGCGCTCGAAGGCATGACGGAAGTGGTCCACCACCTCCGCCACCAGCTGCCCCACCTCCAGTGGCGACGAGTCCAGCGCCAGCCGCCCCAGCTCCAGGCGGCTTGCGTCCAGCAGGTCCTCCACCAGCCCCGCGAGCCGGTCCACCTGCCGCTTGGACTTGAGCACGCTCGCGAGCGACACCGGCTGCCCCGCGGCGATGCGGCGCTCCATGGAGTACAGGCCCAGCTTCAGCGGCGTGAGCGGCGTCTTCAGCTCGTGCGACGCGATGGACATGAACTCCTCGCGCACGCGCAGGGCCGACTGGGCCTCGCGAAGCAGGCGCGCGTTCTCCACCGCCACCGCCAGCTGGCTGGCCGCCGCGCTCCACATCTCCAGTTCGCGCACGGAGAAGGACGCGCCCTGTTCCTTGTAGATGAGCAGCAGGCCCACCGTGCGGCGCGGCGCGCACAGCGGCACCGCCGCGAACACGGAGCCCACCGCGTCGCCGTAGCCGCGCTGGATGCCCAGCTGCGGCTGGCGCAGGGCCAGGGCCTGCCGGTAGGGGTCCTCCGACGGGTCGAACACGTCCTGGGGCGCGTCCAGACCCTCCAGGTCCGACACCGCCATGCGCTTGAGCGTCGCGTCGTCCTCCGCGTAGAGGAACACCTCCGCGCGCCGCACCTGCGCGCACCGCACCAGCGACACCACCGCGGCCGAGCAGACGCGGTCCACCTCCAGCGACTCACCCACCGCGCGGGCAATCTCCCGCACGGCCTGTGAAAACGCGCCCTCGTCGTCCACGCCGGACGGCTCCACCACCAGCCACGCCCCGGCCGCGCCGTTCGTGTGGGTGGGCTTCACCTGCACACGCACCTGCCGGAGCGCGCGGGTGATGGCGTGGCCCGAGTGCGCGCGCTGCTCGCGGATGGCGCGCTGCAGGGCATCCAGGTTGCGGCCCGGCTCCAGGGCCTCCAGGAGGGTGCTGCCCGGGGCGAGCGTCACGCCCGTCTTGGCCGCGAAGCCCTCCTCGCACCATTGGACGCGCAGGTCAGGCCCCACGCGCAGGAGCGCTTGGGGCAGGCACGAGAGGACATCCTCGACGTCGTTCGGTGGCAGCATGGATGGGGGGCGATGCAGGGGTCGCCGGAGGGAGATAGGAATCCCCGGGCATGATCGCCAACCACCCCCGGGCGTTCTCCTGTCCCGGAGGGCCCTGGCACGTTGGGACCCGGACAGAACCGGCGCCGGGCAGCCAGGGAGGCGACTTTGTGGAGGGCGGTGACACCCACCGAACGTGTGCTAGACGACAGCCCATGTCCTCAAAGCCGTCCAAGGAAATCCAGACCTTCCCCAACCCCGCCGCCGATCGCGACTACGAGATCGCCTTCGACGTGCCGGAGTTCACCTGCCTGTGCCCGCTGACGGGCCAGCCGGACTTCGCGCGCTTCACCATCAAGTACGTGCCGGATCAGCTGTGCGTGGAGCTCAAGAGCCTGAAGCTCTACATGTGGTCCTACCGCAACGAGGGCGCCTTCCACGAGAAGGTGACCAACACCATCGCGGACGACATCATCAAGGCCATCCAGCCGCGCAAGCTCACGGTGGTGGGTGACTTCTTCGTGCGCGGCGGCATCGGGACCATCGTCACCGTCACGCACGACAAGAAGAAGCAGGCCTGAGCCACGCCTCTCAGCGGGTGAGCTGCTCCAGGAGCGGCGCCCACTGGGAATGGGACAGGTAGAGGCCGGTGCCCGCCGCCGCGATGCCGGCGGTGAGCGCGGCCAGCACCCACTTGAGCTTGTTCGGAGCGCGCGTGGGCTTCTTCGTGGCGAAGACGTCCAGCACGCCCAGCTCCTGCTGGGTGAGGTGGGCCAGGGCCTCCGTCTCCGTGAGCTTCTCGCGGTAGCGCAGGAAGGCCACGAGCAGCGCGGGGTGGGACACGCGCACCTCGTGGGCGAGGAACAGGTCCAGCTCGCGGCGCATGGCCGCGGCGTCCGGGAAGCGGGCCTCCGGCTTCACCGACAGCGCGCGCTTCACGATGCGCGCGAGCGGTGGCGGCACGTGCGGGGCCACCTTCTGGAGCGGCGTGAACTTGCCGTCGCGGATGCGCGCGAAGACCTCTCCCGCGGACTTGCCCACGAAGGGGCGGGTGCCGGAGAGGGCCTCGTAGAGCAGCACGCCCAGGGAGAAGATGTCCGTGCGCGCGTCGATGGGCGCGCCGGTGACCTGCTCCGGGGACATGTACGACGGCGTGCCCACGGCCATGCCCTGCTGGGTGAGGGCTTCGAGGCTGACGTCCTTGGCGATGCCGAAGTCCATGAGCTTCACCTCACCGGACTTGGTGAGCATGACGTTCGCGGGCTTCAGGTCGCGGTGGATGATGCGGCGGAAGTGGGCGTGGTCGAGCGCGCTGGCGATGCGCGCGCCGATGACGGCGGCGACGTCCGGAGGCAGCGGGCCGTCCTTGATGAGGCCGTGGAGGGTGGGGCCGTCCACGTACTCCATGACCATGAAGAGGCTGTCGTTCTTCTCCACCAGGTCATAGAGGGTGACGATGTTCTGGTGGCGGAAGGCGGCGAGCGCCAGGGCCTCACGGCGGAAGCGGGACAGGGCCTCCTGGTCGCGCTGGCCTTCCGGGAGCAGCTCCTTGATGGCGACCTCGCGCTGAAGCAGCTCATGCAGGCCGCGATACACGAGCGCCATGCCGCCGCGGCCCAGCTCGCCGAGCACGCGGCAGGCGCCAATCTTGCGGTGACGGATCCTCTCACTCTTCTCTGCGGCGGCGACGGTCACGGGTCGCAGGGTATCGATTCACGTCTCATGCGTCGATGGGCCCTCCACGAAGGGCCGGGTTCGCACAGGTGTGATGGAAAGGCGCGGTGTCGCTGTCTCACGCCAGGGCGCCTACCTGCCAGGCGTGGACTGGCAGGATGGGGACATGAGGCTGCGACGCTGGACGCATGGACTGTGGGTGGTGCTGGGCGTGGAGCTGGGTGGCTGCGCGGGGCCAAGGCAGGGCACGTATGAGCAGCGGGGGTTCGACACGCCATCGAACAGCTGCCGGACCCAGCCGGCGCTGTGCGTGGGGCCGGAGTCGGTGCTCCCGGGGATTCGCGCGGCGGAGGTGGCGGTGGTGGCCGGGGGTGCCCGGGCGATGCTGGACGAGGACGCGAAGCGGTCGGTGGAGCTCGTGCTGAAGGAGTGCGCGGAGCAGGCACGGTCGCAGGTGCTGCTTCGCCATCACGAGGGCAAGGCCCCCACACCCGAGCAGTGCAAGGAGCAAGTCCGCAACGCACAGGGTGAGTCCGTCAGTCGTGCCATCTGGCTGGGGGACCAGATGCATGCCGTGGCGTTGGGATGCGTCGAGCAGAAGCTTGACTCGATGATGCCAGGCCGCTTCAGCATTGAGCCGACCTACCGGTTCGACCGTCGTACAGGCATCAGCACACTGCTCAGCAAGGAAGAGGTCCAGCTGCTCAAGCAGCCCCGTTTCCGGCATGAACTCAAGGGTACGCTTACGCCGGATGTCGTCATCCACACCGGCCATCCGACGCAGGCGCTTGGGGTCTACGACTTCAAGTTTCCCTGCACCAACATCGACAGGCTCCCGCCATGGCGAGAGCCTGAAGGTGCGCCACGGGGTTCGCCTTCACAGAAGGAGCTCTACATGGAAGCGCTCCAACTGAACGCATCGCGGGTCCTGCGCGTCATCCCAAGGCTGGGAATCTTCGAATGAAATCCATCATCCCGACCGTTCGCCTTCGCCTTGCGGATGACCATCTCGTCGTGCGTGACGGGCTCCAAATCTGTCTCTACATGCCGTACCCACATGAGCACCTGAAGGCCGGAATCCAGCGGGCACTCGACGTGTATCTAGGAGCCGTCGGAAGAGAGGCCCTGGGGTTCTACGTAGACCTGGATGGCCAATGGCAATCACTCGACACTCAGGGGTGGGAGTTCATCCAGCAGGATCTCCAGGGTGAATCCGGCGCCAGGGTCCACATGGTGGATGCGGCTGGTCCGGATGCCTCCGACACCCTGCATCAGTATGAGTTCGAGTACATTGGAAAGGCATTGGGCCACCCAGATGCCTATTTCGGCCCCAACGCGGTCAGCGCCCTGCGTATCGGACTCCCCACGGAATACATGGAGGAGCAGGGGCCCAGCCGCGTACGTGAGCTGGCATTGGAACTGGCAGGCCTTGTTCCCTTCAGCTCGGGCCATGGAGGCCTTTCGTTCAACGGCATTCCCCAAGCATCCACGGTCCGTGACCAGGTCAAGACATTGAGCCACCGCTACCCCGCGCTGGACGTGCTCGACCTGGACGATGTGGCCCGGGAGCTGGGCACGCGTGTGCGCGCACCGGCGTGGATGAACTTCCTGGGCGCGCCTGTCCTCAGTGAATTGGGTGGCATCGAGGCCCTGCGCTCCCGGCTGCATTCGCCGGAGACCACCGTGCAGGTGCTCGGGCAGGACCGGGCCGTCGTCACATTGGGCCCGTATCCAGAGGCCGGCGACACCGAGCAAGGACAGCTGTTGCCGGCCTATCGAGAACTCGCGCGCGTGCTCGAGCCCTTGTTGTACCAGACGTCGGATCCAGCCGACTCCGACTTCTTCTACAGCACGCGCCGCTGGCAGCGCCGCTTCCTCGACTGAGCGCTCCGCCTCCCGTTCCCCTCCGCCCTGCACCGCCCCTGACGCGTTCCCATGCTTCCTCCATCCAATCCCTGGGAGGAAGCCATGACGGAACGGGACGCATACATCCAGATGATGGCGACCTCGCGCTGAAGCAGCGCATGCAGGCCGCGATACACCAACGTCATGCCGCCTACCTGCCGAGCGTGGACTGGTAGGCTGGGGGACATGGCACTGCGACGCTGGACGGATTGGCTGGGCGTGGTGCTGGCGGTGGGGCTGGGCGGCTGCGCCGGGCCAAGGCAGGGCACGTACGAGCAACGCGGCTTCGACACGCCATCGAACAGCTGCCGGACCCAGCCGGCGCTGTGCATCGGGCCGGAGTCGGTGCTCCCGGGGATTCGCGCGGCGGAGGTGGCGGTGGTGGCCGCCGGGGCCGGGGCGATGTTGGACGCGGACACCCGGCGCGCGGCGGAGTTCGTGCTGAAGGAGTGCGCGGAGCAGGCACGGTCGCAGGTGCTGCTCCGCGAGCATGGGGGACAAAGCCCCACGAAGGAGGAATGCAACGAGGTGGTGGAACGCAATGCGCGTGGGGAGCCCGTCACACGTGCCATGAAATGGGGCACTGCCATGCACCAGGTCGCGCTGGAGTGCGCCCGGCAGCGGCTCGGCACCTTGATTCCGGGAAGGTTCAGCCTGGAGCCCACGTACCGGTTTGACCGCAAGGCTCCGAAAACAACGTACGTTCCACAGGAAGAGGTCAACGCGCTGCTTCGCCAGGGGCGCGGGGCCGAGCTCAAAGGCACTCTGGTCCCCGACGTGGTCATCCATGAGGGACATCCACTGCAGGCGCAGGCTGTCTATGACTTCAAGTTTCCGTGCCTGAGCAGCGAAACGGATCCGCCCTGGCGGAGGTACCCTCGGGGACACGTCTACGCGGGTGAGTACCAGCACCAGCTCTACATGGAGGCCCTCAAGCTTTCTGAAGTCCCCATCCGCATCGTCCCCCGGATCGGAGTCGCCCCGTGATGCATCCCATCCCCCGCATCCGTGTGCGTGCCCAGAACGGTGCGCTGCTCATCCGCGATGGGCTGCGCATCCACTTCCATATGCCCCAGCCCCATTCGGTCTTGGAGCCGCTCATCGAACGCGCGCTGGGCGTCTATCGCCAGGCGGTGGGAGCGAGCGCATTGGGTGGGTACGCCAATGAAGAGGGCGAATGGGTCGCGTTGGATGAGGATGGGTGGCGTGCGGCGCACCAGGAACTCCATGGGGAAGGCTTCTCCAACGTCGTCCTGCGCGATGCGGCTCCAGGTGAGCTGCGCTATCGCTTCGAGTACTTCGGCAAGGACCTTGGCAACCTGATCAGCTCCGTGGGCTTCTGGCTGCCCACCGAGTTCCTGGAGGAGCACGGTCCGGACAGGGTGCGTGCGCTGGCATTGGCGTTGGCCTCGGACCTGCCCTTCTCCTTCGGGCAGGTGGGCCCCTCACTTCAATGTCAGCTGGACGTCCTGGGCGTCCGCGATGAAGTCGACAAGCATCGATTCCGTCATCCGGGATTGGACGTATCCATGCTGGACCAGCTCTCCAATACCCTGGGGACCCGCGTCCGTGGCCCGGCCTGGATGAACTTCCTGGGCCCGCCCGTCCTCGGTGAATTGGGTGGCATCGAGGCCCTGCGCTCCCGGCTCCATTCACCGGACACCACCGTGCAGGCGCTCGGACAGGACCGGGCCGTCGTCACGCTGGGCCCTCATCCAGAAGCCGGCGACACGGAACAGGGACAGATGTTGCCCGCCTATCGGGAGCTCGCGCGTGTGCTCGAGCCCTGGCTGTATCAGTCCTCCACTCCCGAGGAGCGCCGCTGGCAGCGCCGCTTCCTCGACTGAGCGCTCCGCCTCCCGTTCCCCTCCGCCCTGCACCGCCCCTGACGCGTTCCCATGCTTCTCCCATCCAATCCCTGGGAGGACTGCATGACGGAACGGGACGCATACATCCAGAAGATGGAGGCCGAGCAGCGTGAGGCGACCGCTCGCTTCCGCGAAATCGAAGCCCAGGCGGACCTGGCCGACAGCGAGGACACCCTCGACGTCCTCACCGGCGCCCGCGCTTTCAACGACGACGTCGACCGCGAGCTCCAGGCGCTGCGCCGCGCGGACGCGCGTGACTGGGAGCGGCTCAAGAACGGCGCGGACACCGCCCGCCGCCGCTTCCATGAACACCTGGACCGCGCCGGCACCCACTTCGAAGCGCTCCGCGAAGGCTACCGCCGCCAGCGTGAAGCCGAGCTGAACGCGCTCGGCGCGCAGATGGACCGCTGGGTCGCCTCCCGCCAGCGCACCCGCGCCGAGGACTCGCTGCTCACCCGCGAGGAGCTCGACTTCATCACCCGCGGCCTGAAGAACGCCGGCGCGCTGCTGGAGAACCTGCGCCACGCGCGCGGCCACGTGTGGAAGACGGCCCGGGATCAGTACGAGGCCAACTGGCGCGAGCTGGTGGAGCGCTCCCGCCGCATCCGCGCCGACGCCGCCCTGGAGGAACCCGGCGCCTCCCCGCCCTGACGCCCCATCTTCACCAACGCCACACGGCTGGCACACGGCTACGCTAGGAGCGCCCCCACCTGGAGGGACACGGCCCGGAAGGACCGTGCCCCTCCAGGCGTTTTCGCCCGCGAGCCCATGGCCCTTCCCGCACGCCCCTCCCCGAC
>NZ_RAWL01000299.1:0-10805 GCF_003668885.1 Corallococcus sp. AB049A
GGCGGGAACACTTCGCGCGGCGGCGGCGGGCTGCGCGGCCGGCGCGGACACGGCGGGCATCCCCGCGTAGGGCGTGCGCGTGGGCGCGGCCGCTGGAGCCGGAGCCGGTGCTGGAGCCGCCGCGGCCGCCGGAGCCGCCGCCTGCGCGGCCCCTTCCGCGGCGCGCGTGAGGCGCACGTTCATCAGCTCACCCCGGCGCACCGCCGCGATGGTGATGGCGCCCAGGCCGGTGGCGTTCACCGTCCATTGCACCGGCGTCTCCGACACGGTGGACGCGCGCGCCGCGCCCACCATCGCCTGGAGGGCCTTCGCGAGCTCTTCGGTGGAGAGGGCGCCGGGATCAATGGGCTCGTAGCCGCTGGCGCCGCGCACCATCGGAGGACGGCCGCTGGCCAGGGCCAGCTCGGTGATTCCAGGACGCGACAGATGACGCAGCAGTTCCGCGAGCGGTTTCATTCAGGGGGGAGGCCCCACCGCTGCCGCGCGTCAGGCCCGGCGGGGTGGAAACTCCCGCGAGGATAGTCGACCGCCGCGCTCCAGGTCACCTTGGGGGCATGTGCCCAAACGCACGACGGGAGCGGCCGTGTGAGGGCCCCTCCCGTCGGATCCAACCCTGGGTGTGGGGGGGCGGCGGATTACAGCTCGCGCGACATCAGGAGCCGCAGCTTGCCGGACTTCTTGGACACCACCGTGGCGACCGTGGTGAAGCCCGCCTTGCGGTAGAAGCCCACCGCCGGCGCGTTCGCCGGGTCCACGCGCAGCGCGATGGTCTTGCGGTACATGTCGCGCGCCACGTCCAGCGCCTTGTCCAGCAGCATGGCGCCCACGCCGTGGCGCCGCAGCTCCGGCTTCACCACGATGTTGCGCAGGTAGGCCGCGCCGGGCACCGGGCCGTCGCGCTCCACCGTCACGTAACCCACCACCTGGTTCTGCAGCCGCGCCACGTGGAGGAACGGCTTGAGCTGGGTGAGGGCCTTGAGGCTCTCCTCCTGCGTCTCACCCCGGCCCTTCCACGGCTCGGAGTTGGCGCGCAGGCCCGACACCGTCGAGAGGTCCTCGTCGGTGGGGGGACCGAATTTGACCCCGGTTACCACATCGTTGGGGAGCGTCGCTCCTTCCAGCACCGGCGTGGGGGCCGCCACCTCGACGCCAGGGTCCACCTGCTTCATCGTCATCGCCTTGCTCCTCCGTCGCGTCCGCGATCCTAACCGGTCCCCCCGTACCCATGCACGCGATCATTCCGCGCGCATTGTCCTGTTTTCCGTGTGGGGAGACGTCCTCCTCCCGGGCGGGGAGCAGGAATCTCTCGAAACGTCGCGTGAGGGAGCGTCATTCCAGGAAGACATGTCCCGGCCCGCTGTCTGGACTGCAAGCGGCCTTCCGCGCGGAGCGTGGGGCCATTATAAAACCCCTGTCCGGGTCCCCCTCGGTCCGAGTTCTTCCCCTTGCAACTCAACCACGCCCAGCGCGAGCTGACGCTCAAGATCGTCTATTACGGCCCCGGCTTGAGCGGGAAGACGACGAACTTGCGCAAGCTGCACGCGCGAGCGCGGCCGGACGTGCGAGGGCGCCTCCTGTCGGTGGATACGCACGACGACCGGACGCTCTTCTTCGACCTGTTGCCCGTCTTCTTCTCCACCTCCACGGGCTTCAAGGTGAAGGTGAAGCTCTTCACGGTGCCCGGGCAGGTCATCCACAACGCCACGCGGCGGGTGGTGCTGCAGGGCGCGGACGCGGTGGTCTTCATCGCGGACAGCCGGCGCGGGGCGGCGCAGGAGAACAACGCCTACTGGCGCAACCTGCAGGAGAACCTGCGGGAGATGGAGCTGGACCCCACGCAGGTGCCGGTGGTCATCCAGTTCAACAAGCGCGACCTGCCCGACAGCCTGACGGACGAGGAGCTGGCGGAGGTGCAGCGCCGGGGCAGCCAGCCGGTGGTGGGCTCCGTGGCCGTGCGGGGCGAGGGCGTGGTGGAGACCTTCCACGCCGTGGTGCAGACGGCCTGGCGCGCGCTGGAGGGCCGGGCCCAGCTGTCGCGCAACGTGGGGCTGAGCGAAGAGGAATTCCTGGGGCAGATCTTCCGTCACATCGACCTGAGCGGCACGGCGCTGGAGGGACGGTACGGTCCCGGCGCGGTGCCCGGCGGCAGGGAGAGCGGGAGGGCGCCATGACCGGCGCGTCAGGCGGAGGACCCCGGAACACCGCGAGCGTGCCCCGGCGCGAGTCCGCGCTCCAGCGGCGGCTGACGCTCGGGGACCTGTTGGACCTGCCGTCCTTCACGGAGGTGGTGAAGGGCTTCAGCGACCTGTACCGCGTGGGCATCAAGGTCCTGGACACGCGCGGCAACAAGCTGGCGGACGTGAAGGTGGGCCACGGCGACTTCTGCGCCTATGTCTTCTCCTTCCCGGATGGCCGCCACGCGTGCACCGCCATGGTGGGCCGGGTGAAGGACGGCCCCGTGCTGCCGGAGGCCGGCGGGCGCGTGGCGGACGGAGACGTGTCCGAAGCGGCGGGCCTCATCGCGCTCACCTGCTTCACCGGCCTGCGCTACGTGGTGATGCCGGTGCGCTGGGACGGCGACCTCTTGGGCCGGGTCATCCTGGGGCCCTTCACGCCGGAGGAGCTGACGGACTTCCCGGAGACGCTCACCAGCATCCACGGGCTGGACCTGGAGCGCGCGCAGGAGCTGTTGGGCCGCGTGCGCCGCGTGCCGGAGCGCACCGCCGCGCAGGTGCTGGGCCACTTCGGCCAGGTGCTGGGCGCGCTCGTGGCCAGCGGGCAGAAGGCGTACCTGGCCACGCACCTGCACCTGGAGTCCACGCTGGAGGTGCACCGCGAGCTGGAGGCGCAGAACGCGCGGCTGCTCCAGGCGAACGCGCGGCTCAAGGAGCTGGACCGGCTGAAGTCCACCTTCCTGGGCACGGTGAGCCACGAGCTGCGCACGCCGCTCGCGTCCATCCTGGGCTACTCGGAGATGATGGCGGAGGGGCTGGCCGGGCCGCTCAACCCGGAGCAGCTGCAGTACGTGCGCACCATCGTGGAGAAGGGCGAGACGCTCCTCTCGATGATCTCCTCGCTGCTGGACCTGAGCCAGATTGAAGCCGGCCGCCTGCGCCTGTCCATGGCGCCGGTGGACCCGGGCTACGTCATCCAGACGGCGGTCTCCAGCGTGCTGCCGCAGGCGCAGAGAAAGGGCCTGGAGCTGGAGGTGCGGCTGCCGCACACGCCGCAGCCCCGGCTGGCGGGGGACCTGGACAAGCTTCGCCAGGTGGTGGTGAACCTGCTGGCCAACGCGGTGAAGTTCACGCCCGCGGGCGGCCGGGTGAAGGTGACGCTGTCCGACGCGGCGATGCAGCAGGAGCTGGGCGTGCCCGGCTACCGCATCAGCGTGGAGGACACCGGCGTGGGCATCCGCGCCGAGGAGTTCGAGCGCATCTTCCAGAGCTTCTACCAGGTGGACGGCAGCTCCACGCGCGAGTTTGGCGGCGCGGGGCTGGGCCTGGCCATCGTGAAGAGCCTGGTGGAGGGCCACGGCGGCCGCGTGCGCGTGGAGAGCGAGTTCGGCCACGGCTCGCGCTTCATCGTCCAGCTGCCGCTGCACCCGCCCATGCAGGAGCGCGGGCTGACGGCCGCCCCGCCGATGCCGGAGCCGGACCGCTTCTGACGCTCAGGGCTGGTGGGGCTCGATGAGCCCCGGGCTGCCCGGATTGTTCGGAAGGAACTCCGGCAGCCGCGTCTGCACGAGCGCGCCCACCAGGCCCAGCAGCATCACCACGCCCAGCGCGCGGCCCAGCCGGAGCGTGAGCGAGCGCTGCTCGGACACGCGCGCCACCAGGATGAAGTTGATGGCGGCGCTGGCGAGCGACGCGATGATGGCGCCCACCCCCGCCGTCGTGGGGGAGATGGTGCCGTTGGCGCACAGCGACGCGGCGGACGCCACCGCGGACGCGCTGGACACCAGGCCGCCCACGGCGCTCACCGCGTAGAAGCCCCAGCGGCCCAGCAGCGTCTGGCCCACCGTGCCCACCACCTGGAGCGCCAGGAAGATGAGGCCGAACTTCAGCGCGGACGGCAGGGAGAAGGGCGACTTGAGGGGCAGGGCGGGAGGCTCGGCGCCGGGCATGGCCTCCGTGCGTGAGCGCATCAGCGCCAGGCCCGTGCTGGACAGGAGGATGAGGACCAGCGGGATGGCCGAGTCCACCAGCGCGCGGAAGGACAGGAGCCCCAGCAGCACGGCATTTCGCAGCGCCATGGCGGCGGTGGCCAGCATCACGCCCCGGTAGGCCACGTCGAGCAGGCGCCCGGATGTCTCGCGAACGCGGTTGGCAAGCTCCGCCACGGTGACGGTGCTGTTGACGAGCCCGCCCAGGAAGCCCGTCACCTCCACGCCGTTCGTGCCGAACATCTTCCACAGCAGGTAGTTCACGAAGCCGATGGCCGCGATGAGGATGACCGTCACCCACGCGGCGCGCGGCTCGATGAGGCCCCACGGGTCCACCGGCTGCGCGGGCAGCACCGGGTAGATGGCGAAGGCGAGGATGGCCAGCAGGATGGCGCTGCGCAGCTCCTCGGCGGTGATTTTGTGGCTGAAGGTGGCCATCCGCTCCTTCCACGCGAGCAGGCCCGCCGTCGTCACGCCCACCGCCGCGGGCGTCACCGTGTGGCCCAGGCCGCACAGCACGCCGGCGAAGCCCGTGACGAGCAGCGCGGCGGACGTGGTCAGCTCCGCGCCGCCGTTGGCGCGCAGTGACTGCCAGTTGAGGAAGCACAGCAGCACGCCCAGCAGCGCGAGGCTGAGCAGCGCGAAGTTCGGGCCCAGCAGGCCGCCCATGCCGCCCAGCAGCGCCGCGAAGCCGAACGTGCGCAGGCCGGCCTCCTTGCCACGCCACTCGCGCTCCAGGCCGACGAACAGCCCCACCGCGAGCGCGAGCGTCAGCCGCATCAGCGTCTGCAGCGGGGGCCAGGAGACGACGGGGGGCAGTCCTTCCATCATGTGAAATCCCTCTCCCATCTCTCTCTGCTCGCCTGTGGGGCGGACGTCAACGCCGCACCCCGTCACGCGTCAGGTGAGGGCGCGGGGACCTTCAGGCGCGGGGCCGCCGCTGATGACGTGCAGCCGCTCCCAGCCCTGCTTCGCGAGCAGCTGGTGCAGCCGGGGCCGCAGCGCGGCCTGCAACGCCTTCGCTCCGGCCTCGTCCTTCAGCGACAGCGTGGACAGCGACCAGCGCTCGCGAACGCGCGCGTCCATGCCCGGGGCGTGGCCGGTGACGTCGATGAGGACGTAGTGGGCGGCGGGGACGGTCCGGTCGCGCAGGGGCGCGGGGCGCAGGTTCGCCTCCCGCATCAGCGCGTCCACGGCCGGTGGCGGTCCGTCATCCAGCCCGGCGCCCGGCGGCGGCGACACCACCGCTCGCGCCCGGTCCGGATGCGCCAGCGTGTTGAAGAGGGCGGCGGCCAGGTGCGCGGGGCCTGCTTCGGCGCACTCGAAGACGAGGGTCTCCACTTCCGTGACGGCGGCCTTCCGCGGGCTGCCCAGGAGCCACCGGAAGAGGAACACCGCCAGCGCCGCGCCCAGGAGCTGCGCCGCGATGAAGGACTCCACCTCCCACGGGCTCATCACGCCCACGTGCGCGCTGGCCGCGCGTGCCAGCACCAGCGCCGGGTTCGCCAGCGAGCGCGAGTCCGTGAACCACACCGTCGCGGCCACGTACCCCGCGATGGCCAGCGGCGTCGCCGACGGGCGCGTGCGCACGCAGCCGCGCACCACCACCAGCAGCCCGAACGTGGCCACCATCTCCGTGAGGAACCGGGCCCCGTCCGCCGCGGGCATCTTCGCCGTGAGCAGCAGCGGTTCGTTGCACATGCGGTGCGCGACCAGCCGCCCCACCAGGCTGCCGGACAGCTGCGCCAGCGCGTACAGCGGCACCTCGCGCCACGGGGTGCGGTCCCCCAGCGCGTCCGCGAAGGTGAGCGCCGGGTTCAGGTGCGCGCCCGACAGCGGACGCAGCACCCACAGGAGGCACGCCAGCACCGCGCCGCACGACAGGGACATGAAGAGGCGTCCCTCGGTGGCGCTCGCGCCCAGGTGCTCCGCGACGTGGTGAGAGCCCTCCAGCGCCACCACCAGCAGCGCGCACCCCAGCGCTTCCGTCACCAGCCGGCGGCGCAGGTCCATGGGTGTGGCGGAGGAAGACACTCTTTGTCCTATGCCTGGGCCCCCTGACACCGTCAACGCAATGGGGCCTGCCGGCGCCCGCCCGTTCGCGGGTCGTCATTGCGTCCCCCGGCGCGGGCGTGGTCTTCAGTGCGCCATGCCCGGCGAGTTCGACCTCATCCAACGCTTCCTCGCCTGCTTCCCGCGCGCGCGGGTGCCGGTGGGGCCCGGGGACGACTGCGCCGTGCTCGCTCCGTCCAGGGGCGCGCTGTGCGTCACCACCGACGCCGTGGTGGAGGACGTGCACTTCACCCGCGCGACGTTCTCCGCCGCGGACATCGGCCACAAGGCGCTCGCGGTGAACCTGTCGGACCTGGCGGCCATGGGCGCCACGCCGCGCTGGTTCGTCTGCGCGCTCGCGCTGCCCCGGGACTTCCCCGCCCGCGAGGTCTCCGCGCTGGGCCGGGGCATGGCCGCGCTCGCGAAGGCCCACCGCATCATGCTCGTGGGCGGCAACTTCACCTCCGCGCGCGAGGTGTCCGTCACCCTCACCGTCACCGGAGAGCTGTCCCACGCGCCCATCACCCGCTCGGGCGCCCGGCCCGGGGACCTCCTCTACGTCTCCGGAACGCTCGGCGACGCGCGCCTGGGCCTCCAGCAGCTCCAGGCCGGGGTCCGCCGGGGCCTGGCCGTGAAGCGCCAGCGCCGCCCCGAGCCCCGCATCGCCCTGGGGAAGCTGGCCGCGCGCTTCGCCTCCGCCGGCATGGACGTGTCGGATGGGCTGGCGCAGGACCTGGGCCACCTGTGCGCCGCGTCCCGCGTGGGCGCGGAGCTGGCGCTGGACCGGCTGCCCCTGTCGCCCGCCGTGCGCGCGGCGCTGGGGCCGGAGGGTGCCCTGCGGGGAGGGGAGGACTACGAGCTGCTGCTCGCCGTCCCACCTTCACGCAGGCAGGCGTTCGAGCGGGCGTGCGCCCGCTCCGGGCAGGAGGTGACGCGCATGGGCGTGCTCACCCGGGAGCGGACGTTGCGAATCCGGGACGTGGGGGGGCACGTTCTGACCCCGCCAGGGGGATTCGACCACTTCGCCCGGTCAGGCAGGCAGATCCGGCCGGATGATTGACCCGTACCGGACAGCAAGGCTAAACCCCTGGGCTGTTTTCCGCCCCTCCCAGCTGAAAGCACTCCGTGCGCCGCCCCCTTCGCGACGACCCCTCCTCTGGCCTCACCCCCCGACGCGAGCCGGTGCAGCGACTGCTGCGCGCCGTCGAGGGCCCCAAGGTGGTCCGCGAGCAGTCCCTGCACCGGAAGATCACCACCGGCTACATCCTGCTGGGCCTGCTGCTGGGCACGTGGCTGCTCTGCACGGAGAGCATCTTCGACGCGTCCTGGGGCCGCTGGGCCTTCATCATCCGCGTGGGCGTGGGCGTGCTCATCACCTTCGGCGGCGCCACGTTCCTGCCGTCGCTGCTGGCGCGCGTCACCCGCGTGAAGGTGCTCAGCCGCTCCGCCTTCGAAATCTCGCAGGGGGATTTGTCCAAGCCCGTGGCCGCGGAGGTGCACAGCACCCGCGACGAAATCGACGAGCTGACGGGCGCCATCTCCCGCATGCAGGAGAACCTGCGCGAGCTGGTGGGCAAGATTCAGGACACCGCCAAGAGCGTGGCGGACACCGCCATCGACCTGCAGCGCAGCGCGGAGAACGTCAACGGGTCCACGGAGGAAGTGGGCTCGTCCATGGAGAAGATCGCCAGCGGCGCGGAGACCCAGTCCCAGCTCGTGTCGCAGGCCTCCAAGGTCATCACGGAGATGGCCGGCAGCATCCAGCGCACGGCGGCCAGCGCCCTGGACGCGGCCCGCACGTCCGCTGAGACGAGCAGCAGCGCGGAGGACGGCTCCAAGGCGGCGCGGCTCGCGGGCGACAAGGTGAAGAAGGTCTTCAACCGCATCGAGTCCGCCAGCCAGCAGGTGTTCGCCTTCGGCGAGAAGACGCAGGAGATCTCCAAGATCGTCGACGCCATCACCCAGGTGGCGCAGCAGACGAACCTCCTGGCCCTCAACGCCACCATCGAGGCGGCGCGCGCGGGCGAGTACGGCCGCGGCTTCGCGGTGGTGGCGGATGAGGTGCGCAAGCTGGCGGAGAGCGCGGGCCGCTCCGCGGAGCAGATTTCGCGCCTGGCGCGCGACATCTCCGGTCAGTCCACCTCCGTCGTGAGCGCCATGAAGGAAGGCATCGCGGAGCTGGCGGAGGGCCGTGAGGACCTCACCGACATCATGCGCTCCATGGGGGCCATCACCGACACCGCCCGCAAGGGCGCGGAGAAGGTGACGCTCATCTCCGACAGCACCCGCGACCAGATGAAGGGCAGCGAGGAGATGGTGAAGGCCATCGAGGAGATCAAGCTCGTGGCGAAGAACAACGCCAGCTCCACGGAGGCCATCCAGGCCGTCATCCAGGAGCAGACGGCCGCCGTGTCGCGGATGACGTCCCTGGCGAGCGAGCTGACCAACCTCTCCGTGGAGCTGCAGAGCGTGGTGCGCAGCTTCCGCCTGGGGCCCTGACGCCCCCGTCCTTCCGGCACGAGGGCCCTCACCGTGCGGCACGTCATCTTCCGGGTCGAGAAGGAACGCTACGGGTTGCCCTTGTCGGCCGTCCGGGAGGTCGTCGTGCCCCCGGAGCGCTATACCCGGGTGCCCCGCGCCCCCGCCGCCATCACCGGGGTGATGAACCTGCGCGGCCGGGTGGTGACGGTGGTGGAGCTGCGCCAGTTGCTACACCTGCCAGAAGGTCCCACGCCTTTGTGCCGGGTCGTGCTACTGGACCGGGGTCGCAGGGACTTGGGTCTCCTGGTGACGGACGTGGACGGCATCGAGGCGGTGGAGCGCGTCAGCGCCGCGCCGGGCAAGGTCATGCCCGCGGTTCGCGGCGTTGCCCGCCTGGGCGGTCTGGGAGTGACCGTGCTGGATCCGGAAGGACTTGATGCGGCGGTCGTTGCCTTGTTCACTCCCTCCAAGTGAGTAGCCCCCCGGAAACGGCCGGTGATAGGGTGCGCTCCCTCTAGGCCTGAAACGGAGGCGGAGTTCTTCACATGGCTAAGCGGGTGCTGGTCGTCGACGACGCCATCTTCATGCGCAACATGATCAAGGACATCTTTGCGTCTGGAGGGTTCGAGGTCGTCGGTGAGGCGGCCAACGGCCTGGAGGCCGTGGAGAAGTTCAAGGAGTTGAAGCCGGACCTCACGACGATGGACATCGTGATGCCCTTCAAGAGCGGCATTGAAGCCACGCGGGAAATCATCAAGGCCGACAGCAGCGCGGTCGTCATCATGTGCTCGGCGCTCGGGCAGGAGAGCCTGGTGATGGAGGCCATCGAGGCGGGTGCCTCGGACTTCATCGTCAAGCCGTTCCGGGCGGAGGACGTGCTGGCGGTCGTCAAGAAGGTGTTGGGCGAGGCCTGAACCGGGGCGAAGGGGGCCGCTCCCGCCCGGGTCGCGGCCTTGCCTTCCGCCTGTGAAGGAGGTGCCGGGTCATGACGATGGACATGTCCCGGTACCTGGGCCTCTTCATCTCGGAGGCCACCGAGCACCTGGAGGCGCTCGGGCGCGACCTCGTGGCGCTGGAGCGCGAGGCCACCGCCAGCACCGTGGACTCGATGTTCCGGCACGCCCACTCGGTGAAGGGCATGGCGTCGTCCATGGGCTTCGAGCCCATCGCGATGCTGGCGCACCGGGTGGAGGACCTGGTGGACGCGGTGCGGCAGGACCGCAAGCTCCTGGACCGGGACCTGGTGGACCTGCTGCTCAACGCCGCGGACACGCTCACCGCCCAGGTGCGCGCCGTCGCGTCCAGCCGCGAGCCGGAGCAGGCCGCGGGGCTGCTCCAGCAGCTGGGCGCCCGCGTGGAGGCGCTCACCGGCCACGCCCCCGCCGCGACCCGCGTGGCCCAGGTCACCGCGCTCAAGCCCGCGACCCCGTCCGGAGACGACGGCGAGGGCTCGGGAGGCGGAGAGGGCCCGTCAGGCGCCTCGGGTTCGGGGAGTCCGGGCGGCGCGGCCGGTCCGGCCTCGGGCTCGGGCTCGGCCTCGGGCTCGGGAAGTCCGGGCGGTGCGGCCAGTGCCTCGGGAGCCGGTGCGTCGGGTTCGGCGGCCCCGGCCTCGGGCGCGGGTCCGTCCGGCGGTGACACGGGCGTGGGAGCTTCCGGTGCGACGGTGCCCTCCGCCCTGGCGGTGATGCCTCCGGCCACGCTGATGCCGCCTCGCGACCTGAGCGGCCCGGATGCCCTCTATGGCGCCCCCTCCGCGCGCACCCTGGCGGTGATGCCGGAGAGCGACCCTTCCTCGCCCGTGGCGGCGCTGACCTCCGGGCTCAAGGCCGTCACCAGCGTGGCGGATGGCAAGTCCGGCGCGCCCCGCTGGTCCGTGCGCCTGCGCATCTCTCCCACCTGTCAGGTGCCGGGTGTGCGCGCGTTCCTCGTGCACAAGCGGCTGTCCACCCTGGGCACGCTGGTGGACCTGCGCCCGCCGCTGGAGGAACTCAAGGCCGGCCGCATCCCGGACGGCTACATCCAGGTGGACGTGGAGACCGGCGTCGGCGACACCGGCATCCAGGCCGCCCTGCGCAACGTGGCGGAGGTGGAGGTCGTCTCCGTCTCCCCC
>NZ_RAWL01000029.1:0-36823 GCF_003668885.1 Corallococcus sp. AB049A
CTCCTGGGGGAGCGGGCGGTGAACGGGAACCGCTTCCGGCTGGAGGGAGCGTACTCGCATCCCTTCGGGGAGACGCCGGCGCAGCGGGGAACGCTGAGCGTGGAGGCTGCGGCGAACCCCCGCTGGGGATCGGGCTTCGGCGTGTTCGCGAGGTATGTGCGGGGGCAGGACTACTACAACATCCTCTTCCTGGAGCGCATCAGCCTCTGGCAGTTCGGGCTCGTCTTCGAGCTGAACCCGGGCGCGCGGTTGAAGACAGACAGCGGAAGGCCCCCGGGCTTCCAGTGAAAATCATTTGATGAGGGAAGGGGGGAGCAGTTCACGGACCTCACGAGCGAAATCCGGCACGCTGCGCGCCAATCCCTCCAGGAGCTTCATGAGGGAGATGGGGGGATTTCGCAGGGCCTCGGCCTGTGCCCGGAGCATCTCCAGCACGACGTCGGGTGCCTGGCTGAGCAGGTGCTGGAGGAAGGTGTCGGGGTCCTGGGCCTGGAGTGATGCGGGCAGGTGTTTCTTGCCGAAGTCCCGCAGATTGCTCGTAACGATTGTCTGGGCGCCCACATGGACCGCGGCGGCGAGGACGTGCCGGTCCTTCTCAGGGTTGGTCATGGAGGGGATGAGCCCCTCGTGGCCCGTCACCATGGCTTCGGGAAAGGCCGCCTTCATGGCGGCCACGCGCCGCGCAGCCTTCTCTTCTGACAGCCCCATGGCCTTGACCAGGTTGCGGCGCGTCTCCTCGAGGATGAGTTCCGTCCAGTGAATCTGGATGAGCCCTTCATGCGCCGCGCTCAACAACGTGTCGCAGACAGTGAGCGGAATCAGGACGTTCGCATCGAGGACGACCGGAAATGCGGCATGAATCACGGAACGGGTGGTCCTCTCAGTCGTCAGTCGAGTTCAGGATAGCCCCCGGCGTCCTGGCTCTCTCGCATCATCGCGTCGAGCTGAGCACGTCGCTCGGATTTCTGCCGCGCACGATATTCTAGGACGTCCTTACTGTAGACACGCCGATGAGTGCCTGTGCGGTGGAAGGGAATCCGTCCCTCATCGAGGAGCTGCACTAAGTACTGCCGCGAGACGTTGAGCAGGTTTGCGGCTTGTTGGGTCGTGAGCTCCTTATGGACGGGAACCACAGTGACAGCGTCCCCGGACGCAAGGATGGCAAGTACTTGCTGCATCAGGGCAAGGACGTCAGTGGGCAGAGGAATCGACTCATGGTTGGGACCAAGCAAGGAGAAGAGCGGATGCCCGCTTTTGTCGCTTAGCTCCTGGGTAATGAGCTGAGCGAGCTTTCGCACCTGTCCTACGGTTACCTCGCTAGCGGTAACTGGTTCCGGAGTACGCGAGGTAGAGGGGAGAGTGTCGGGCGTGGACATGGTCGACCTCGGGTTTACAGTTTGCAGTGACCTGTCAACATAGAGATATTCGACCCAAGTGCAAGCTGATTTACCCCGGCACCCTTAATCCTGATTGGTGTGGTTACCTCGTAAACGTCGTAACCGTAACCTCCCGAGGCATATCCCAGGATCTGCCCGTCCACCCGTGAGGTGGGCTACGACGGTGCCGACATGGACACCTCCGCCTCCCCGCGCACCGTCACTGGCCGCGTCGACGTGCATCCCCGTGGCTTTGGCTTCCTCACCGTGCAGAAGCCGGGCACCCCGGAGGTGCTGTCCGCCTTCATCCCGCCTCCGGAGCTGAACCCCTTCTTCGCGGGCGACGTCGTCTCCGCCACCGTGACGGCCTCCGGCGAGGACCGGTGGACCGCGTCCGGCCTGACGCTCGTGGAGCGCACCCGCGCCGTCGTCTACGGCGAGGTCGTGTCGCGCAAGGGCGCCTTCTTCCTGCGCATCGACCGGGAGGTCTCCAACACCGACTGGCCCCTGGACCCGGGCACCACCGCCGTCCAGCACAATGACGCCGTCGTCGCCCGCATCGCGGACGGCAAGGTCGTCCTGCTCTACCGCCTGGAGCCCGGCGCGGACCGCTCCCTGGAGCGCGTCATCGCCCGCCACGGCCTCCACCGAGACTTCCCCCCGGAGGTCATCCAGGAAGCCCTCCGCGCGAAGGAGACGCCCCACGCCCTGGGCGGCGCCCGGCGCGACCTGCGCTCCATCCCCACCGTCACCGTGGACGCGCCGTCCACCCGGGACATCGACGACGCCATCTCCGTGCTGCCCGCGGGCCCTGACGGCGCCGTGCGCCTGCTCGTGTCCATCGCGGACGTGGGCGAGTCCGTGAAGGAGGGCAGCCCGCTGGACCTGGAGGCCCGCGCCCGGGCCACCAGCGTCTACCTGGCGGGCCGCGTGCTCCCCATGCTCCCGGAGGAGCTGTCCGCGCACTGGCTCAGCCTGGTGCCCAACGAGGAGCGGCACTGTCTCACCGTCGAGATGCGCATCGACCCGGACGGCCGCGTCACCTCCGCGGATGTCTATGAAAGCCTCATCCGTTCCTGGGCGCGGCTGAACTACGACGAGGTCGCGGACTTCCTCGACGAGGGCACCGTGTCCCCCGCCATGGAGCCGGTGCGTGAAGCCATGCCCTGGTTCCGGCTGGCGTCCGCGCGGCTCGCCGTGTCGCGCGCGGCCCGGGGCGGCATGGTGATGTCCCGCGACGAGGCGCGCTTCACCTTCGACACGGCCACGGGCGCCGTGTCCGGGCTCGCCGGGGAGAAGGACACGTCCGCGCACAACATGATCGAGCGCTTCATGGTCGCGGCCAACGAGGCCATCGCCACCTGGCTGATGACCCGTGGCGTGCCCACCGTGTTTCGCGTGCACGAACAGCCGGACCCGCAGCGCGTGGCGGACGTGAATGCGTTCGCGTTGCACTCGGGGTTCGCGGCGGGTTTCGGCGCGCAAATCACCCCGCTGGCATTGGCCGCGTTCGACCGGCAGATCTCCGGAGCGAAGGCGGAGCCCGCGCTGCGCTCCGTGCTGCGCCGCTCCCTGGGCCCGTCCCGCTACACCGTGAAGCCGGGCCCGCACTTCGGGTTGGCCGCGCCGCTGTACCTGCACTTCACGTCGCCCATCCGCCGGTACGCGGACCTGGCCGTGCATCGGCTCATCAAGGCGTACCTCCACGGCCGGCGTGACTTCGTGCACGAGGACCCGGAGGTTGAAAAGCTCTCCCAGCACATCAACGTGCGGGCCCGCTCCGCCAACCGGGCGGAGGTGGACCGTCACCACGAGCTGGAGGCGCGCTTCATGTCCACGCGCATCGGGCAGCAGTTCCCCGCGCGCATCGTGCGCGTGAAGCCCTTCGGCCTGGTCGCGCAGCTGGACGGCATGTGGGTGGAGGGCATGGTGCCGGCGGAAGGCCTCGCCGGAGGCCCCTACCGTCCGGACACGCGAGAGCTGTCCATGGTGGGCAAGACGCGGACCTTCACCGTGGGCATGCCCATCACCGTGAAGGTCGTCTCCACGGATGAGCAGCTGGGCCGGGTCGAGTTCGCCCTGGTCGAGTAGCGGCAGGGCCCCCATCCAGGGGAGAGACAAGGGGCGTCCGCCACTTCGGACGCCCATCCAGGCTCGGGGACGGTCCATGCCGTCCCCTGGAGCCGGAGGCAGGCTGGCACCCCTCTTGCTCAGGAACTTGGGGAAACTGAACAACGGGACGTGAGGGCCGCCGGCCGGGTGCGGCCCGAATGGATCGACGTGAGCCCAGGGCTCCGCGTCCATGGCTTCACATGCAGGGTGTTGATGAGGCTTTGCCCTGTCCAGGGCAGGCCATGTGTCTTGTCTGAGGGGGAGTACAACTGTGTTTACGGCAAGCGTGTCACCACGCGAAGACAATCCAATGAGAAGAAGATTCGCGGGAGCCTGGGTGCTGGGAATCTCAGCACTCCTGGCCGCGTGTGGAAGTCCTTCCGAGGAGGAAGCGGCGCCCCAGGCGGCTCCCGCGACGGTGGAACAGGCCCTGAACGGCGAGAGCTGCAGGCCGAAGGTGATCCCCGACAGACAGCCTGGCGCTCCGGCGGGTCAGGACATGTACTGCTCAGGGCCCTGGGAGTACCGCGACGAATGCTTCAAGCTGAGCAACACCTCCGCGTGTCCTCCGGACGGCTACTACGACAAGATCTGCCAGGTCGACCTGACCTGTAACTACAGCCTCCGGGAGCAGATCACCGATACCAGCCTGAAGGCCACGGGGATCAACGACAAGAACGAGAACTGCAACTACTCGGATACCCCCCCCTGCACGACCTTCAACCACACCACTGAACTCACGACCTGTACGGACAGAGCCAATCAGCTGATGGCCAGCCTCAGGGCCGCGGGAAAGGAAGACATTAAATACAAGTTGTACATCGTGTCCGCCACAGCGACGGGCTCCCGGGTCCTGGGAACTCCCAACGTCACCCGCACCCGTGGCGACGGCTGGAACACCACCGTCACGTCGACACCCTGGACGCAGGCCTGCACCATCACCATCGGGAACGTGGTGAAAGAGTGGAAGTATGGGCAGCATTCGGAGTGCGGCAGTCAGAACGTGGTTTGCCCGGACCCCACCCGTCCGAAATACGAATACTGCCGCGCTCCCGAGCACGGCATGGAGGACGACCCGGCCACCTGTGATTCGCAGGGGGGCCAGGGCGTGATGTATTCGCCTCCGGGTCAGTCGCTGTACTCGCTGCAGAACGACATCGATCCGCAGGCGGACATCCGCCTGGGCTCCTACCCGAACCGTCCCCGCTGCATGACGGCGGAGGACACGTCCTACTCGGCGGTGGAGGCCAAGTACACCCGGCTGGCGACCCAGCTGGATGCGCCCGTCCCCCAGTACGTGGATGGACCGGCCCTGAAGTTCCAGCTCATCAGCGCCCTCAAGCTGCTCTTCGAACTGCACGCCGACGACCCTGCCTTCGACCGGACGGAGCAGGCGGGAGGCTTCGCGACGCGCCGGGACCGCATGATGTCGCTCTTCGCGAACTACCCGGAGATGAACCACTTCTTCCGCGTGGATCCCTCCATCGACTTCTCCTGGGGGCAAGGTGGGCCCTCGACGTCCATGGAACCCGACACCTTCTCGGTGCGCTGGACGGGGTTCGTGGAGGCTCCTCAGACGGGGACATATGCCTTCCATGCCAATGTACAAGGCTATGCCAGGGTGTATGTGGATGGCCAGTCCGTGGGCGGCTGGTGGGGCAGCTCTGAAACGCATTGGTACAGCGGATCCGTCAACCTGACAGCGGGACGTCACGCGCTGAAGGTGGAGTACTACAACTTCGAGGGGAGTGCGGGTGTCCACCTGAAGTGGCAGCCTCCGGGTGCGACGGCCGCCGTGGCCATTCCCACCAACAGGCTCTTCACGCCAGACGAGCAGGGCAATGGCTTGCTGGGTGAGTTCTTCGACAATTACGACTTCACCTCCGATGCGTGCGGCACGAACCTCCCGGAGCCCCAGGCCACCTGCGCCGAGGCCAAGGACGTGCTCGCCACCCTGACCCTCTGCCAGCGGATGTTGGACCCGGAGGTCTCCAATACCGCGGCCACGGCTTTCCTCCAGACCTGCACCTCCGCCGCTTCGGCGCTCTCCCAGCTGGATGCCTCCCGCTGTGACATCCCGGCGTATCGGGCTGCCTTCCAGGACATCAACTCCCGGCTGCTGATCAAGGGCCTGCCCCAGATGACGACGACGCTGGGCAGCGAGGCCCGCATCGGGGAGCTGCGCGAGAAGCTCGCCGCCATCCAGCGGTGGTACTCGGGGGCGCGCGCCGCCTTCCCGTCGAACAGCCCGCCCCCGGCGGAGCTCATGGCTCAGGCCAGCCAGGTGATGAAGGCGTTCTGGATGGGCGTGTGGATCAAGGACGACCTGGGGCTCACGGCGGCCACGGATGAGGATGCCCAGACGGCGCGCGCGAAGATCCTCCTGGACGCTTTCACGGCGGATCGCCAGGTGCTGCTCGCGGCCTTCGGCGAAGGCGGCCTCCCTCCGCTCACGGGAGCGCCCCTGCTGTACCTCCTGGACGACTCGCTCCGGGGCCTGAACGAGCGGCTGCTGGAGGTGAGCCGGCTGCATGACATGGGGTGCCGGTTCATGACCTGCACCACCCGCTCGACGGCCACGAGCCAGCTGTGGAGCCTGCTGGCGAACCTGGATGATGGGCAGGCCTTCCACCAGAACCTGTCCCTGGCGGCGAACGTCTCGGCGGACTGGAAGCGGGTCTTCCAGCAGATGGACTGGGGGCACGCGGCCTTCCGGACCGCCGTGGAGGACGCACTGGGACTGCAGGCCGGCGCCTACACCGCCAATGCCCTCTACACCCACCCCGTCTCCGGTTCCGCCATGGGCCTGACGGCCATGCTCCGGGACGCGAAGGCCCGCAGCACCGGCTACGCGGCCAACGGCCTCTTCACCGCGCAGGACGACCACACCCTCAAGGTGGGCCTCAACCGGCAGAAGCAGGAGGACATCCTCGCGCAGCTCAACGCCACCCTCCAGCAGCTCGATGGCAGCGTGACGGCGTACAACACGGGCCGGCTGACGGCGGTCCAGGGGCTGCTGGGGCAGATGCAGAGCCAGAACGGCCAGGCCAGCCTGGACAACAAGCTCCTCATCCTGGGCGAGCAGGTGAAGACCCTCAACCGCGACCTCAACGGTCTGCGCACGAGCCAGGCCGTGGAGGAGGCCCGCATGGGTGACTTCATGGATGGCTTCGAGGCCCTCTTCCCGGCCATCGCGGAGCAGGGACAGACCCTGCTGAAGGCCGAGTACTCCCTGGCCGTCCACAACAAGGGCCGCAAGGGCGCGGATGCCGCGGATGTCATTGGTCTGGCGGAACGGAATCCGAACGGGCAGGCCGGTGTCTTCAAGGTTTCGCCCTCCGTGGGAAGCCAGCTCGTCATCCAGGTGGGTGGAGCGTGGTCTCCGACCTGCGCGCTGGGTTTGACGGCGGGTCCCAATGGCAGCCTGGTCAAGGTGAAGAGCGGGCAGTTGCCCATCATGACGGGGCCGGAAGGCTTCAGCGTGGTGGAAGCCGCGGGCACCTACACCGCGAAGTCGGTGGAGACCGTGAACTCGCAGGGCAACTTCTCCAACGCGACGAACACGGAGTCGGCCTGTGGCGGCTTCAATCTCTCCATTTATGGCATTGGCCTCGGGGGCGTGAACAGCTGCATGTCGAGCGAGACCGGGACCACGTGGAACCGGACCTGGAACCAGACGGACTCCAGCGGTAGCAACAAGACCTCGACCTTCTCCGTGGCACGTGGCCTGAGGTCTCCCAAGGCGCCGTTCCCGGACGAGCCCGTGGGCAGCCTGCTGCTGGTGGAGATGGTGCGGGGGCAGACGGACCGTCCCAACGTCCGGTCGGTGCGGGTGCTCCAGTCGCCGTCCAAGGCCGTGCTGGTGACCGCGGAGTCGGACTTCTACGTGGTCGTCAACGACGCCGCCATCGAGGCCACCGGGGAGACCGCGCAGTGTGCTTCCTGGGTGGGTGACTCCCAGCTGGACGTCCGCATCGCGCAGCTGAGCCCGCTCACGAACGAAGCCACGCTCGTCACCACCGCGATGGTCGCCGGGTTGGACCAGGTGAAGCAGGTGGGCCGGTCCTACGCGGCCCAGGGCCGGTTGCTGCCGAACCAGATCAACAGCCTGCGCACCCAGGCCTTCAACGAGGTGTACCAGCGCTGCAACTGCACCAGCCTGAACAGCTATCCGGAAAACCTCCGCACGCTCTTCGGAACGTGGGTGGAGAAGGCGCTCACCGACGTGGAGCGTGAGGTGGAGCTGATCAACATCGAGCGGCAGCTGCGCCAGGCGGCGCTGGAAAATCACGCGCTGGTGACCGAGCGGGAGAACACGGAGGGCCAGTCCCGGCTCCTCGCGCTGGTCCCGGTTTGGGCCCTGCGGAACCTGGATGGCACGTTCATGCGGGCGCAGCTGGAGGCCCTGGACGAGGTCATGGGTCAGTGGCTGGCTCCCACCATCCGGCTGATGCATCCGGAGACGCTGACGAACTTCACGTCCTCGGAAAGGAACCTGCTGGAGGCGCTCACGGGGATCGATCCGACCTCGACGAACACGGACATCAGCCTGCTGGCGCAGGCGGCGAAGGACGCGGCGAGGGCGGTGGAGACGCGTCTGGCGGCGACGCGGATCATCGGTCCGTCGAGCCAGGTGCTGGACGTCATCATCAGCATCCCGAAGCCGGGCGTGACGCCTTCCACGATCTACCGGAAGGTGGACCCCGCGCTGGCGAAGTCGGTCTGGGACGACATCCTGGCGAACCGCAACCCGACGCTGACCCTCACGCCGGAACACGTCTACAGCCTGTCGGGTGGACAGAAGCTGCTGCCGTGCAACCAGCTGACGCCCATCATCCGGACCATGATGCTCTATGGGGTCCTGCCAAGCGGGACGCCGTACGAGCCGTACACGCTTCCCGTGGGCATGACGCCGGCGATGCGCTTCCCGACGGCATCCTCCCTGTATCAGTACGATTTCAACACGGCGTCCTACCTGACGCCTGCCGTGCAGATGATGTTCGGAAACCTCACGGATCCGATGTCGCAAGCAGCCGCCAAGCTGGAGAACTACCTGAATGCGTCGGTGGTGGCTCAAGGCCTGTCGCCCTTCACCACCTACCAGGTGAATCTGGACGCGTTCCGGGAGATGTACGTGCCGCCTACTCCCACCACCATCAACACGAACAGCCCGTTGGCCAAGATAAACGAGCTGCTGGTGGTCTTCCGGGTGGAGACGAAGCAGGAAGCCTCCAGCATCAAGCCGCCGGGTGTGGCGCGCTGCCAGTAGTCAGCGTCTGAAACGCAGTCACAGCGGTCCATGGCCCCGTCCGGTGGGTGCAGCCCGGGCGGGGCCTTTCCTTCAGTGTCTGTCTTTCCTTCCTTCATGGGATTTCGTCATGCGAAGCATGTTGGCTTTGATGGCCGGGCTGTGGTGTGGGCAGGCGTTCGCCCAGCCCTTCAATGATGCGTTGGTGCAGGCGCCGCAGTTGGGCGCGCCCACGCGCGGGAGCCTGGCGGGGCAGTACGCGGCCACGGACCTGGGGCCCGCGGACGTGAGCCGGGGCGGCTTCAGTCTGGCCTCCACGTTCGCCGCTCCCTCGGAGCGCGGCGTCCTCCAGGCCGGAGTCTTTCCCACCTACTCACCGGAGGGAGGCATCGGGGAATGGGGCCAGGGCTGGGGCGTGTCGCTGGCGGTGACGCGCACGCGGGTCCTGGGTGAGTTGGATTACGCGACCGATGACCTCACCGGGCCCTGGGGCCGCATGGTGAAGGGCACGGACGGGTGGTGGTACCCCGTGGGCCTCAAGGGCCACGTGCGCATGCAGGAGCAGGGCGACACGCTGGTGGCCGTGCTCCCGGACGGCAGCCGCTGGACCTTTGGCGGCAGTGCCCGCGTGTCGACGGCGCGCGGCACCTACGCATGGCACCTCACGCAGGTGGCGGACGTCACCGGGCACAAGACGCAGCTCACGTGGACCGCCAATGACTCCGGGCGCCTGTTCCTGACGGCGGCCCATTACGGAGGCCTGGGGGACGACTTCCAGCAGCGCGTGGACTTCATCCATGAGCCGGTGGTGACGCCCTTCGTGGACTGGCGCTCCGGCCAGGCGCTGCGGCTGGACCGGCGCGTGTCGCGCGTGGACGTGCGCACCAAGGACGCGGTGACGGGGCAGTTCTCGCTGCGCTGGAGCCACGCGCTGGGCTACCGCCAGGACTCGCTGGGGCCTGCTTTCCATCTGGAGTCCGTGCAGCAGACGTACGCGTCGGGCCAGTCCACGCCGGTGGTGACGTATGTCTATGAGAACGCCGCGGACTTCCTTCCGGCCGCGGCCGCGCGCTCCATCCCCAAGTTCGACGGCGTGATGCTGGCGTACTCCGAAGGGGTGGCCCTGCCCTCGGAATCCACGCCGCTGGACGACGGCGAGGACGGGCTGGTGGACCTGGAGCACCGCGCGGACTTCAGCCTCATCCGTCAGGGGCCAGGGGGCTACACCTTCGAGCCGCTGCCCGCGCTCGCGCCGGATGCGCGCTTCGAGTGCCGGCCGGATGCCTCGGCGTACAACCTGCCCCGGCTGCTCGCGAAGATGCGGCCCCAGGAGGACAACCACCAGGTGGTGTCGCTCGCCTGGAACGCGTACCTGGGGAAGACGGAACTGCTGGTGTGCGAGCGGGACGGGCACCCGGTGCACCAGGGCTGGATCGACGACTACTGGGTTCCCGGCCCGAACACGCGCGTGGTGGACCTGAACCGCGATGAGCGGCCGGACCTGCTGGACGTGTTCCCGGGTGGCTACCGCGTATTGCCCAACCAGAGCACGGCCACGAGCTACGCGTTCGCGGACGTCCCGGTGACAGGCACGCTGAACCTGCAGGTCTATCCCCAGGCCACCTGGGTGCACGACTTCAACGGGGACAGCGTCGCGGACCTGGTGGTGCGCTACGGCAACGACCTCTTCGTCTACGAGGGCAAGGGCCAGTTCCAGTTCGAGCCGGAGCCGCGCATCTACGAAGCGCGCTTCCCGGACGGCATGCAGGTGTCGCTCGCGGGCTTCGAGCTGAGCTTCACGGACGTCAACAACGACGGCCTGAAGGACGTCATCGCGGGCAGCTACTACGGGGCGCTGCTGCTGGTGAACGACGGGACGCGGCTGGTGCAGGTGCCCGTTCCGGCGCTGGAGCTGCTGACCTGGAACTCCAGCTTCCCGGTGGCGCAGGACCTGGAGGGCACGGGCAACACGGAGCTGTTCTTCGTGGAGAATGGCTTTGCCCGATCCGTGGCGCTGAACCGCCCGGGCACGGGGCTCCTGAAGTCCGCGGATGACGGCAAGGGAACGCGGCTGGAGCTCACCTACGCCCGCAGCCCCGTGGCCCTGCGTCAGGGCGCTCGCCAGCCGGTGCTGGACACCCTGACGGTGCGGGCCAGCGGGGAGGAGGCGAGGAGCTACCAGTACACCTATGAGCAGCCGGTGATGCACTCGGTGGGGCGGTTCCTGCTGGGCTACGGCCAGGTGACGCGTGAGGGCGCGCACGTCGTGGAGGAGATGTCCTTCCTCAACGAGGACGACAACGCGGGCCTGCTGGTGTCCTCGCGCGTGCACGATGACAAGGCACCCCGGGTGGAGACGTTCTCCGTGCTCCAGTACGAGGATGCGTCGCTCGCGGGTGTGTCCTGGAAGCGGCCCCGGGCGCAGGAGCAGGGCTGGCGCTCCACGGAGGACAACCAGCGGGTCTCGGAGTCCACCGGGTACGAGGCCTACACGGCGGACGTCTGCCCATCGCGGGTGGTGACGACGACCGCGCAGGGAACGCTGACCACGGAGCGGACGCGGGCGTCGGTGCCCGGTCTGGGCTCGGCGCTGCACTGCCTGGAGAGCGGGACGGTGCTGACGGGGCAGCATGCGCAGCAGCCCTGGATGGACTTCCGCCATGAGGGCGTCGTGGAGCGCGACTCGCGCGGGCTCGTCACTGCCGTGCGCAGCGTGGCGGGCGGCCAGACGCTGACGCTGCAGGAGGTGGCTTACAACCCGGACGCGTCGCTGGCGTCCATCTCCGTGCCGGGCAAGGGGACGGCGTATTTCCACCACGACGCGGTCCGGCGGCAGCTCCAGCGTACGGAGGCTCCGGATGGATTCGTGACGCGGGTGGTGGACCGCGCTCCGCTGACGGACGCGGTGCTGACGTTGGAGGTGAATCGGGGCGGGACGCCCTACCAGCGCTATTTCCGTTACGACGGGCAGGAGCGGCTGAGCAGCGAATGGGACAGCCTGAATGGCTCCGAGCTCAATCCCAAGCAGACCTATGGCTATCAGTACGCCACGGCGACGAAGCCTGGATCCTTCCAACTGTCCATGCTGGTGGATGGTTCGCAGGGGGCGGTGCGGGAGTCCATCGAGTACGTCACGGCCTCGGGTGATTCGCTCACCACGGCGAACCGGATTCCGGAGGGCTGGACCTTCGGCGGGCTGAGCCGCCGGGATGGAGCGCACGCGGAGCTCCGCATGCTGCTGCGGCCGGCGATGGGGCCGTCCGTGGACATGCAGGGCATGGACTACACGGCGCTGCTTCAGGGAAGCCGGCAGGTGGCCTTCCAGAGCGCGTCCGCCTTCGGCCATGACGTGGCGACCCGCACCGCCTTCCACGAGGGCGTGGAGAAGCAGGTGGCGACGAGCCTCGGCTTCGAGGCCGGAGCGCTGACCCAGACGGCCGTGGAGAACGGGACCTTCACCGCCAGCCGCACGATGGACGCGGCGAAGCGCGTGCTCTTCCAGGAGGACGAGGCCCACACCCGCTACGGCTACCACTACGACGCGTCCGGGCGCCTGCGGGAGGTGATCATGCCGGACGGCGCGACCCACCGCGTGGAGTTCGACGGACATGGCCGCGTGAGCCGGCTGGTGCGCCATGGCGTCGCCACCGTCGAATACGCCTACGACGCGACGACGGGGCAGCTCACCCAGAAGCGCTTCCTGTCTCCGGCGGGAGTGGCGCAGCGCCAGGTGTCGTTCGAATACGACTCGCTGGGCCGGGCCTCCAAGGAGACGCACAGCGCTTCGGGCGTTGGAGCGCAGGTGTACCGCTACTTCCACGATGGGGCTTCGCCCTCGAGCGGGCCGACGCTGGACCAGAAGGGGATGCTCACGGCCGTGTCGGGCGATGGCTACGTGAAGACCTTCACGTACCGGGAGGACGGCAAGCTGACGTCGCGGACGCTGGAGCTGACGGGCTGGCGCACGGTGCAGACGCAGCTCGCGTACAACGACGCGGGGGATGTCTCCAGCACCACCACCGTGGTGAAGCATGCGAATGGCGCGGTGCTGTCGTCCGACACGCAGGCTTACAAGCTGGACGCGTACGGTCGGCTGCACGAGGCCTGGCTGGGGACGGGTGCCACGGCGCCGGCGCCGTGGGCCTTACTGGCGTATGACGGCGAGGGACGGGTGTCGTCGGTGGACTTCACCGGCGGGACGCACGTGGGCTTCGGCTACGACGCCTTCACCCGGCGCCGGGTGACGCAGACGCAGTCCACGGCCACGTGGAGCGCCGCGACGGCGCAGCGGTTCAACACCCGCGGCCTGGTGGAGTCCGAGGACTTCACGGTGGGCGCGCAGGTCTGGCAGCGCGACTACGCGTATTCCGCGCAGGGCTTCCTCACGCAGGCGCAGGACGCGCACGACAGCTACGCGTATGGCTACGCGCCCGAGGGATTGCCCACGTCCATCGAGGAGAACGGCACGTCGCGCGCGGTGACGCGCACGGGCAACACGCTCACCGCGGGCAACGTCACGTACACGTTCGATGCGCTGGGCCGGGCGGTGACGAAGGGGGACCTGGCGCTCACGTACGGGGCCAACGGGCACGTGGCCACGGCGACGCGTGGCACACAGCAGTGGCACTTCCTCTACGACGAGACGGGCCAGCGCATCCTCAAGCGCGAGGGCACGGTGCCGGTGGCCGCGTACCTGGAGGCAGGGGAGTACCTGGACGCGATGGGCCTCACGCTGCCGGTGCACTTCGCCGGTCAGCTCGTGGGCGTCATCCAGCAGGGCGTGTTCCGCCCGCTGGCGGCGGACACGCGGGGAACGCTGCTGACGGACACGACGGGTGCGCCGTTCGTGGCGTCGCCATACGGCAACCGCGCTTCGCACCCGGATGTCTCCGCCGCGATCGAGTACGTGCAGAAGGGCTACGACGCGGACCTGGGCGTCATCCGCATGGGCGTCCGTGATTACGACGCCACGTTGGGCCAATTCCTCACGCCGGACGGCTTGTTCCTGGAGTCGCCGGAGATGTGCCTGGGGAGCCCGGGCGAGTGCAACCTGTACTCGTACGCACGTGGCAACCCGACGGGCTTCACGGATCCGAGCGGCAAGTGCGCGGTCAGCCAGGGGAAGGGGTTTGACTGCATGGCACAGCCGCTGGCGCAGGGTGCCGCCCTTGACCACATGGCGATGCAGGAGTGGAGCCATGGCAATTACGGCACGGCCACGGCGGCGGGCGTCCTCAGCGTGCTCAACGGTGCGATCGTCGTGTCGGCATACGTTGGGCAGGGGTTCGTTGATATCGGCAATGGGACCTACAAAGCGACCTCTGGATTCTGGGAGGGGAATTACGACAAGGCGCTGAACGGGTCGGTGGAGACGTTGGCCAACTTCGTGCTCGCCCGGATCGGATTGTCCGCCGAGACGTTGAGCGCCGAGCTTTCGCTCAGCGGCCGGATTGCCTCGGGCCTGAAGGCGGCAGGCGCCAAAGCTGCTTCAACAGAAGCAACCGCAACGGCGGCGACAGTCTCATCGACTGCGGAGGCGAGTGCCACGGCAGTGGCACAAAACGCCAAAGCGAGTGGAGGGACAACCCGCCTGTGGCGTGCAGTTGAACCTGCGGAACTCGCCGATGTGATGAGGTACAGTGACTACAACATTCATCCGAACTCTACATTTAAACGGTTTGCCTTCGACGAACAATCGCTTGATGCTTTTATAAAGGCGAACCCTGGTCGCTCGTACACGAAAACGTACATTGAGCTGCCGACGGATAAGCTCAAGCTCATGTATGAGCATGCGGACCCGGGAGGTGTGGGGAGAAGTATTGGAATCGATGTCTATGAAATGCCTGAATTCTACCAATGGTTTAGCGGGGTGCAGATCAAGTGAGTCGCTATAAAGCCAAGCTGACAATCTTTTCGCACGATCGGGGTGGTCGACCGGCGATGCCACTGGGGTCAGGCTATTCACCTCACGCGTGCACGCCAGGGGGACAGGAGAACCTGCCCATCATTCTTCACGACGTCCCCTCATCTGCGGCGTTCAACACCGAGTTTGAAGCGGTCATCGAACTCCGGTACCCCACTCGCCTCGATTATTCAGCCCTCATCTCGGGCCAAGGCTTTGACCTGGTAGAGGGCGTGAAGCGAGTTGGCCGTGTTCAGTTGGGGGAGGCACTGTCGTAGTGCGACCCTGAGTCATCCCCCGTGGTTGTCTGGCCCCAGTGCAGTGTGGGGAGCGGTAGGATCACCGTTCCCCACGCTGGTGGACGGCACACCATCAGGTCGTGCGCCCTGGCTGGGGATGTTCGCGTTCGGGAAGCTGGGGAAGGGGACCAGCGGCGTCTTCTCCATGCCGGATCCAGAGAAGCTCTGTGTCGTGTCACGAGGCGCCGGCTACCTTGTCACGGCCCGTGATCCCAGCGCCTGGGAGGCGGTCCAGGCGTTGCCCGTGACGGATGTCCGCGTTGCGCCATCAGCTGGAATCGTGGTGTTCGCGGACTTCACGGAGCTGGTGGCCTATGGCGCGGAGGGACTGCGCTGGCGAACGAAGCGGCTGGCCTGGGATGGCTTGAAGATCGTCCAGGTGACGGAACGCTCCATCATCGGTGAGTACTGGGACATGCGGACGGAGGCGATGCAGACGTTCGAAGTCGACCTCGCCACCGGTTCCCAGGAGGGCGGCGTGGAGGGATGATGGGCGTCCACGTTCATGCGGACCGGATCACACATTCCCTGGAGGTTCCAGATGCAAGCAGAGTCCGTCGAGAGCAAGGGTTACCAGATCATCGAACCATCAAGTCTTGGAATGCTTACGGCGCATCCAGACAAACATGCGTTCGCTGTCGCGATGCTTCAGTGGCTTGTCCAGGGATTGCAAGCCGAGCTGAAGGAACAACTGAGGGGCGTGGAAATCTCCATCATCCGGGTGGAGTATCAAGGTGCCTATCCGGCGCTCGGCATCAGGTATGTCAATGAATCCAATGACCTGGGCAAGCTCATTGAACAAACCGCCGATCGTCTCCTCCAGGAACGAAGTGTTTCCGACTTCGCGGCGTTCCTCGTCAGGGAGAAGGTGGATTGGGCGCGCCGGACCGCTGACCTCATGTCGAAATAGCGGCTGCCGCGAAGCGGATCACCCCGCCAGCGGCAGGCCGTCCGTGGACTCCACCAGGACGTTGCCGGGCACCCAGCCCAGCAGCCCGGTGGATGACCTCACCAGGTACTGGACCTCCCCCTTCGTGGGGACGCTCGCGGCCAGCACCTGCACCTTGGAGCCCTGCGCCGTCGTGGCCACCACGGCCTTCCCCGTGCGGCTCTGCGCCAGCGGGAAGGACTTCTTCACCGTGGCCTCCACGCCCACCGCGTAGAACTCCTGCGGCACGTGCACCAGCTTCCACGCCTTGCGGTCCAGCGTGTACTTGTCGCGCCTCTGCCAGAACCCCATCCACGTATCGACCAGGACGATGCCGTTGCCCTTCGCCTCCGTCAGCGCGCGCACGTCCCCCAGCGGCTTCACCGCCTTGCCGTCGTAGCCATAGAGGAAGAAGCGGTGGTCGTCGTCCATGTCCCCCAGCGTGTGGACCAGGAGCTCCTTCCACTTGTCGCCCGTGTCCAGGTCCACCACCGTGAAGCCGCGCACCTCGTTGCCGGACGCGTTGCCCTGCAACGTGGCGCTCCCCGCCTTCAGCGTGAACTTCCCGCCTTCCCCCGCCGTCAGTGTCACGGCGTCCGGCTTGCCGTCCCCGTCCAGGTCCACCTGCGCGGACTTCACGGGCTCATCGTTCTTCTGCGCCCACGCGGGCACACCGGTCAGCAGCACGGCGGAGGACAGCACGGCCAGCAGGGGGGTCTTCACGGAAGCAGGACCTCGGTCGGAAGGCAGGACGGCGCTACGCTAGCCGCCCGAGCGGCGGAAGCGCCCCCGGAAGTGCTTGTCCAGGTACACCTCCGCGTGCGCCAGGGCTTCTCGGGTCCCGGGAGGCAAGGTCAGCGAGGCCGCGGCCACCCGGGCCTGACGCATCGCGGAACCCCTTCCGCTCTCAGCGGAACCCACGGCGTCCACCTTCGCGTGCGCCGTGTCCACCACGCCCTTCGCCTCCTCCAGGGACACCTCTCCCTCCGCCAGCGCGTTGAACAGCTGGCAGCGGTAGCGGCGGCAGGCGTCCGGGCGATCCTCGTAGACCGTGCAGCACAGGCCCTCCAGGGCAGCACAGCGCTGGGGAAGAGCCACGGCGCCGTCCTCCTTCACTAATAGGGAAAGGCCCTTCTGGCGCAGGGCTTCCGCCTCGGCGGGCTGGAGCGGCACCTGGGTGAAGAGGGTGCCGTCACAGCACATCCCGCAGTGCAGACAGAGGGTGGAGAGGGGGGAGGTCATGGCGTGCCCGAGGGATAACGCCTCCCCGGGAGGCGAGTCATCCCCGACGTGTGTCGCCCCGGCCTCCGTCCCTCCAAGGCAAGCCAGGTCTCACCAGTCAACATGCGACAATCCCTGGTGTTCCATGTGTCGGAATCACCCTGTGTTTCTGGGGCCCGCACGACCCGAGGGGAGGGACAGGACTGAACCTGTCTCGGAAGGCCATGCGTCTGTCGGTGGAGGAAATCCCCGGCCCGTGAGAAACCAATTCGCGACAGTCCAATGCGTGGCCGCCCTTCCAGCCCGAAGGTCTCAGTGCAGAAGGGGTGAATGATCTCCACTCTGTGGGAATCCGAGTTCCCCGGGTCACCTGCAACTTGGGGACACCACGGTTTCTTCGGACGTCGTAGAATCACGCCCCGTCGTACATCAGGGAGCCCCCATGCACAGCGAAACTCACGACGCGCCGGCCGGACGCGAAGCCCTCCTCGGATACCGGGTGGGGACGGAGCTCAGCGCGGCGGCCTCCTTCGGCGCGGACTTCTCTTCCGGTCGTCTGGTGCAGCTGTCGCTGGAGCACCTGACGCTCCACCTGGAGTCGCGCGCGGTGCCGCGCAAGGGCCAGGCCGCGTCCGTGGTGGTGGGGGAGGGTGAGCGCTGGGCCACCGCGCTGGACGCGGAGGTGATTGGCGTCAATGCCATCCGTCCGGAGGTGAGCCTGCGCTTCGTCGCGCCGCCGCTGGACGCGGGCCGCCGCATCGTGGGGCTGCTGGAGTCGCTGCGTGACAACGGCCAGCTCCTCACGCCGGAGACGCGCCCCGTGTGGCGCGAGCAGATCGACCGCGCGGACCGCGTCGCGCGCATCTGTGAAGCGCTCGCGTCCCGCCAGGCCCGCGGCGTGCTGCGCTCGCGCGACGGCCAGGCCGTGGCGGAGGTCACCTGCGCCTTCTTCGAGCCGCTCCAGGACGTGTTCGGCTGGAACCTGAACGGCGCGCTCCCCCCGGGGCCGCTCACCCTGGAGGCGTTCGGCTACTCCAGCGTGGTGCACTTCCAGGCGGAGGTCGCGCGCGTGGAGGGCGGCCTGCTCCTGATGCCGGTGCCCACGTCGCTGGTGCGCTTCCGCCACCGCTGGCTGCGCCGTACGCAGGCCGACGCGTCCTGCACGGTGGAGTTCGACCACCCGCTCTGGCCCCAGGTGCACGTGCACCGCGGCCTGCTGGATGTCTCCTATGAAGGCCTGTCCTTCCTCACCCAGCCCGGCGAGGACCTGATGTACCCGGGCCTGCGCCTGCCGGTGATGCAGGTCGCGCTGGAGGGCCACGCGCCGGTGCGCCTGCGCGCGGAGGTGCGCAACATCTCCAGCACGCCCCACGGCCGCCGCTGCGGCGTGAGCGTGCGGCCCCTGGACGCGGAAGGGGCCCGCGCGTGGCGCGCGCTGGTGGAGGCCCAGGCCCACCCCACCACCAAGGTGGAGGGCGACTGGAACGACTCCACCTGGAAGCTCTTCGAGCGCTCCGGCTACTTCCGCCTGCCGGGCAAGGAGCCGGAGAAGTTCACCAGCCTGCGCGACCAGTTCGACCGCGCGCAGAACAAGCTCCAGGAGGCGCCGCTGCTGGGCTACCGCGTGGTGCGCCCCGCGGAGGACGGCATGGAGGCCACGCTGTCCGTGCTCAAGCCCTACGCGGGCAGCTGGATGGCGCACCAGCTGGCGCGGCACCAGCCCCCGGGCAGCCGCTCCACCGCGCGCGAGGCCCTGCGCGACATCTACCTGCGCGGCTACGAGCCCACCCAGTCCGACCCGGAGGTGAAGTGGTTCTTCGCCTACTGCGAGGCGAACGTGCGCTGGGTGCGCTACACGAAGTTCGACTTCGCCACCTGGTACGCGCACACCGGCCAGACGTGCCTCGTGCCCTTCCGCCTCATGGAGGGCGAGGTGGACAGCGTCTGGACGAAGCCCGCCCACGTGAAGGTGGGCGCGCCCACCGGGGAGGAGCGCGCCCGCTTCTTCGAGCGCGTGGCCAGCACCCACCCGGAGGCCTACAGAGAGGCGCTGGACCTGGTGCCCGAGCGCTTCGACCTGGAGACCACGCGCACCGGCTGGGGTGACGCGGGCCTGTCGCGCGAGCGCGAGATGGTGGTGGCCCGTCACGAGGGCCGCGCCGTGGCCTTCGCGGTGTTCGAGTCCGCGCAGCCGGGCCTGAACCTCTTCAACGTGCTGGACGGCGTGCGCCTGGTACCGCTCACGGACGACGCGAGCCCGGAGGTGCAGGACGCGTTCGTGGCGCTCCTGTGCCACGCGGCGGAGTGGTACCGCGCGCGCGACCGCAAGGTGTTCGTCCACTACGTGGAGGCCACCTGCGTGGAGTACGCGGAGCGCGTGTCCCTGGCGGACCTGGGCGAGGGCAAGCTGTGGGTGATGTCCGCCCGCCTGCTGCCGGAGTTCCTGGAGCACCTGTGCGAGTCCACCACGCCGCGCGCGGTGTAGTGGACTCGCGGGCCCGGGGGGTGGACTACAGCCCCTCGTCCTCGGGGTCCGGATAGGACTCCAGCTCTTCTTCCTCCTCCTCCACCGGGGTGGGCGCCTTGGCGTGGCGCCCCTTGCCGCCCTTGCTCTCGCGCGCCGGAGCGCCGAAGTCCGAGTCCGGGCCCACGATGTAGCCCTGGCGCCCCTGCTGGATGCGGCGCAGCAGCCCCTCCTGCTCCAGCGCCTCCAGGAGCCGCGCGAAGGTGGAGAAGCCGTGGTCGCGCTCGTCGAAGTCGGGCTCCTTGCGGACGATGGTCTCCTTGACGAGCGACGGGTTGAGCGGCCCGGTCGCGCGGCGCAGCAGGCTCTGCACCACCTCGCGCGCGACGGCGGGGACCTCCGCCTTGGCCTTGCCGCCCTTGGACTCGGCGCCTTCCTTGGCGCCCTTGCCCTCGTGGCCCTTGTCGTGGCCCTTCCCGCCCCGCTTGCCGCCCTTGCCCTCGTCTGACTTGGAGCCCCGGCCGCCGTGGTCCTTGTCCTTGTGCGAGGACTCGCCCTTGTGCTTGGGCTTCATGTAGATGAACTGGTCGCACGCCCGCACGAACATCTGGGAGCTGGCCTCGCGCACGGCCAGGCCAATGACGGTGCGGCCGTTCTCACGCAGCTTGTACGCCAGGGGGCAGAAGTCGCTGTCGCCGGAGGCGATGACGAAGGTGTCAATCTGCTCGCGCGCGTAGCACAGCTCCAGCGCGTCGATGACCAGGCGCATGTCCGCGCTGTTCTTGCCGGCGCGGGTGGAGGGGGGCACGTCCACCAGCTCCACGCCCACGTCGTGCAGGCGCTGCTTCGCGTCCTCGAAGCGCGACCAGTTGCAGTAGGCGCGGCGGAAGACGACCTTGCCCTGCTCCAGGAGCTGGTCCAGGGCGGGCTGCAGGTCGAAGTTGTTGGCGCTGATGCCCGTGTTGGTCACCAGGTTCTCGAAGTCGATGAAGAGGGCGATGCGGTGCTGCTCGTCGGTGCGTCCAGCCAAAGGTGCCTCGTATTCGTGTGCGAGCGGTCCTTGGCTCGCGTGCGCTCCACCCTACTGTGGGGACGCTGCCGCGCGCACGGTCCGTGTTCCGCCCTGAACATTCAGTGCTGTCCACCCTACGTTGGGAAGTGACCCCGGGGGCAGCGCCCCCGTGACACGGAGGTGTCAGCATGATGCACGGATTCCCCCGGAATTGGCGAACCATGGCGTGGGCCGCACCGACGCTCGGCCTCTTGTTGTGCGCGGGGCCCGCCCTGGCGCGCGAGCCCCAGATTGGCGAAAGCGCCGCCGGTCCCGGCAACCAGTCGAACTACACCGAGCTTTCGAGCGAGAGCCCCTCCAACGCCGTGAGCACCGTGCCCACCACGTCGCCGGAGCTCATCTCCCCCAACCAGTCCGTGCGGCAAATCACGCCGGACCCGGACAAGGTGCGCCAGGTCAACGGGCCGGTGGTGAAGCGCTCCGGGATGATGCTGTACGTGCGCGACGTGACCGGGCCGGTGGTGCCGCTGGACATGAGCGCCCTGCGCATCCTCAAGCAGCCGGAGAAGGGCCAGCAGATCCAGGCCCTCTACCAGGTGGACAAGACGGACAACGTGGCCCTGTCCCTTCAGGGGGAGAAGCAAAACTAGTTCGGCTTCGCGCCGCCGCGCACCTCGTCCAGGACGCTCAGGTCCACCAGGCCCGCGATGTCGTCACCGGGGATGAAGCCCAGTGACTTCGCGTGCTCGGCGGAGGTCTTCAGCGCGGCGGGCACCGGGTCCAGGCCCGGCTCCAGGCGGGAGAACGCGTCCTGGAGCACGGGCGCCGGCAGGGGCTTGCGCGTGAGCTGACCGAAGGCGGCGTTCACCGACGTGGCGAAGGCCGCCGGGTCCGCGCGCCAGCGCTCGGTCAGCTGCGTGTGGATGCGCAAGAGCGCCGCGATGCGCGGGCGCTGCGTCTCCAGCACCTTCTTCGTCGTCACCACCACCGTGGTGGGGAAGCGCTTGTCCGGCCACAGCTCGCGCTCGTCCACCAGGATGTGGCCACCCCCTTCGGCGAGCATGCGCGCGCCCCAGGGCTCGGGCACCCACGCGCCTTCGATGGCGCCCTGGAGGTACTGGGCCAGGATGTCCGGGTTGCTGATGGGAATCACCTGCACGTCGCCGCCCGCGTCCGTGGCCAGGCTCAGCTTCTGGGCCTTGAGCCAGGTGCGCAGGGCGATGTCCTGCGTGTTGCCAAGTTGTGGGGTCGCCAGCTTCTTGCCCTTGAGCTCCGCGGCCGTCTTCACGTTCTTCACCACCAGCACCGCGCCGCCGTTCACCGCGCCCGCGATGATGCGCAGCTCCTTGCCGGCCTTGAGGTACGTGTTGATGGCGGGGCCCGGGCCCACGTAGGCCACGTCCACGGAGCCCGCCACCAGCGCCTCCATGGCCGCCGGGCCCGCGTTGAACTGCTTCACCTCCACGTGGCCCATGCCGGGCTGCGAGCCGAAGAGCCCTTCGGAGTTCGCCACCAGCGCCTGCGCATGCGTGATGTTGGGGAAGAAGGCGACGCGCAAGGGCGCGTTGGCGCCGGAGGGCGTGTCCTTCTTGCAGGACGTGACGGTGGTCAGGAGGACGGCGCAGACACCTACGAGCAGGGACAGCGGACGCGCGGAAGCCATGGTGCGTCACGCTAATGGAGATTCCCCGCCTGTTATCAATGCCCGTGAGTGCGCAAGCGTCGTGAGGCTCACACGGACGCCGTCAGCCCCCACCTGCGCCTCAGGCGCGTCTCCACCGTCTGGAAGAGGACGCGGTCCACCGTGATGCCAATGAGGATGATGGCCAGCATCACCGCCATCACCTGCGACACGTCCATCAGCTCGCGGCCCATGGTGAGCAGCTGGCCCAGGCCGCCGGAGACGAAGAGCAGCTCGCCCGCGAGCAGCGCGCGCCACGCGAAGCTCCAGCCCAGCTTCAGGCCGGTGACGATGCCGGGCAGCGCGCCGGGCAGGAGCACGCCGAAGTAGAAGCGCAGGCCCCGCACGCCCAGGGTGCTGGCCACGCGGGACAGCTGCGGGTCCAGGCCGTTGACCGCGTCCTCGGTGGCGATGGCGATGCCCAGCACGCTGCCCATCACCACCACGAAGAGGATGGCGCTGTCGTTGAGGCCGAACCACAGCAGGGCCAACGGCAGCCAGCAGATGGAGGGCAGCGCCTGCAGGCCCATCACCACCGGCTTCACCGCGTTGCGGAAGAAGGCCAGCCGGGCGATGCACAGCCCCAGCGGGACACCGATCCCCACGGACAGGACATAGGCGTGCGTCAGCCGGCCCAGGGAGCGCAGCGTGGCGCCGCCCAGCTGACCGTCGCGGGCCATGGCGACGAGCGTCCGGACCACCTCCAGCGGCCCGGGGAACAGGTGCTTGTTCCACATGCCCGAGCGCGACAGCCCCTCCCAGAGCGCGAAGAGCAGAACAATCATCCCCAGCTTCTGCGCCCACTTCAGCATGGTGGTGTTCCCTCTAACGGCCGCTCACGATGCTGGGGCGAGGCAGGCTGGACGGCGTGCGCGTGCGGCGCTGCACGGGCTCCGTGGGCGGAGCCTCCTCGGTGGCCCCTTCCGAGGCGCGCAGGCGGTGGCGGATGTCGCGCGCCATGGCGTCCAGGGACGGGTCCTCCAGCGAGCGCGGCATGGGCAGGTGGATTTCCAGGTCCTCCACCACGCGGCCCGGCCGGGGCGCCATCAGCACCACGCGGGTGCCCAGCATCAGCGCCTCCTGCACGTCGTGGGTGACGAACACCACGGTCTTGCCGGAGCGCATCCAGATGGATTGCAGCAGCTCCTGCATGTGCACGCGCGTCTGGGCGTCCAGCGCGCCAAAGGGCTCGTCCATCAGGAGCACGGTGGGGTCCACCGCGAGCGCCCGGGCGAGGCTGGCGCGCATCTTCATGCCGCCGGAGAGCTGGTGGGGCAGCGTGTCCTCGAAGCCCTCCAGGCGCACGCGCTGGATGAAGGCGTCCGCCCGCGGGCGGCGCTCGGCGCGGGGCACGCCCCGGGCGCCCAGCGCGAAGGTGATGTTGCCGCGCACGGTGAGCCACGGGAACAGCGCGGCCTCCTGGAACATCAGGAGCCGGTCCGGGCCGGGCCCGTGGATGTGCTTGCCGTCAATGGCCACGCGGCCGCCGGTGGGCACCACGTGGCCCGCCAGCGCGTAGAGCAGCGTGGACTTGCCGCAGCCGGAAGGGCCGAGCAGGCAGACGAACTCACCCGAGCGGACGTTGAGGTTCACGTCCTTCAGCGCCACGACCTTGTTGGCGTAGTGGTGGTCCAGCTGGGCGATGGAGATCTTCGCCCGCTCCGCTTCCACGTTCGCTGGCCGCAGGAATGAGGGCGCCACCCGGCGCAGGCCCCGCATCCGCTCGATGAGGCGTCGAAACATTCGCCAGAACCTATTCACCGGCCTCGCGGTCGCACAGGAGGGGGCTGGAAGCGGGCAGGCGCCTTTCACTGTAGGACAGGAAGTGAAGTCAAAGGCGCCCGGCCGGCTGCTTTCGGCGTCCTCTGTCGCCTGTCAGGGGCGCCTGTCAGGGGGCCGCGGCCCGCTCCGCCTTGCGGTGCGCCAGCGTGCGGGACAGCAGCCACAGGCTCAGGGCGAGCACGGCCAGGCCCACGACGGTGAAGGCGCCGCCCACGCGCAGCGAGGCCTTGCGGTCGTCCTGGAACACCGCGAGCACGTCCGTGCGGGGACCCGCGAGGTAGCGCCGCACGGTGTCCGCGAAGGACTGGGCCTCCTCCTGGGACTCCGTCCACTGGTAGGCGAGCGGCTGGACGCCGAAGGTCGTCTGCAGCTGGGGCCGGAAGATGGGCGCCGCGCCGCTGCGGGTGCTGCGGCTGCGGGCCACCTCCACGCCCTGGATGTCCGAGGGCGCGTAGCGGCCCACCTCCTCCTGGCCCAACCAGCTGGAGCGGATGAGGACACAGGGGCCCTGGGGTTCACAGCGCAGGTCCATGCGCGCCTTCTGGTTGAGGAAGAACACCCCCAGGACCAGGAAGGGCAGGGCGAGCATCAGGAAGGCCGTGGCACCGATGGCGGTGGCGCGGCTGCGTCGGGAGGCGGGGGGCGCACGCACGGCCTGGGTCTAACCCGCGCGCCTCGGGGTGTCGACCTCCAGGCAGGCGGACGGGCACTTGCGGCATGGGTCCCAAGTCCGCACCCCTTGTCCTGGGACATTCAGCACTTCGCCCGGAAGGAGCCATCCACCCATGAAGGCCGTGGCCATCATGTTCCCCTCGCGCGAGGTGCGCGTCCTCGATGTCGCCGAACCGAAGCTGCACTCGCCCACCCAGGTGAAGGTGCGCACGCTGGAGGTGGGCGTCTGCGGCACCGACCAGGACATCCTCAAGGGCCACCACGGCGAGGCGCCCAAGGGCGAGGACCACCTCATCCTGGGCCACGAGTGCCTGGGCGAGGTGATGGAGGTGGGCGCGCACGTGCAGGGGCTGAGGCCGGGGGACCTGGTGGTGCCCCGGGTGCGCAGGCCCTGTCCGCACGCGCACTGCCCCGCGTGCCGCCATGGCCACCCGGACTTCTGCGTGACGGGGGACTACACGGAGCGCGGCATCCAGGGCGCGCACGGCTTCTGCTCGGAGCACTTCGTGGAGGACGCGGCCTACCTGCACAAGGCGGAGGACTCCCTGCGCGGCGTGGCCGTGCTCACGGAGCCGCTCACCATCGCGGAGAAGGGCCTGCGCGAGGTCGCTCACATCCAGTCCCGCCTGCCGTGGAAGCTGAGCCCGGGCAAGGCGCTGGTGCTGGGCGCGGGGCCGGTGGCGCAGTTGGGCGCCATGGCGCTGATGCGCGCGGGCTTCGACGTGACGGTGTACTCGCGCAGCCCCAAGCCCAATGAGAAGGCCGCCGCGGCGGAGGCGATGGGCGCGCCGTACATCTCCTCCAAGGAGGTGACGGTGGAGGCCCTGAAGAAACAACTGGGCGGCGTGGACGTCATCTACGAGGCGACGGGGGCGTCGAAGGTGGCCTTCGACTCGCTCCAGGTGCTGGGGGAGAACGGCGTGCTCATCTTCACCGGCGTGCCCGGACGCGAGGAGCCGCTGGAGCTGCAGGGTGACCAGGTGATGGGGCAGCTGGTCCTGGGCAACCGGGTGATGTTCGGCACGGTGAACGCGTCCGACGGGGACTTTCGTGAGGCGCTGGAGGACCTGGCCCGCTTCCGCGCGAAGTGGCCGGGGAGACTGGAGGCGCTCATCACCCAGCGCCACCCGCCGTCGGAGTTCGCCAAGGTGGTGGAGGCGAAGGGCGGCATCAAGCACGTCATCTCGTTCCAGGAGCATGCCCGGTGAATCCCCACCACGAGGACCTGAAGGGCGGCATCGCCATTGAAGACCACGGCATCATCGGCGACCTGCGCACGGTGGCGTTGGTGGGCAACGAGGGCACCATCGACTGGCTGTGCTATCCGCACTTCGACAGCCCCAGCATCTTCGCGGCGCTGCTGGACCCGGAGAGGGGCGGGTACTGGCGCGTGTCCCCGGAGCCCGACGGGGTGATGAAGCGGCAGTTCTACTGGCCGGACACCAACGTGCTGGTGACGCGCTTCTACACGCCGGACGGCGTGGGAGAGCTCATCGACCTGATGCCCCTGGGCAAGGGGGCGAGGGCGGAGGGGCGCGAGGTGCTGCGGCGCATCCGCGTGGTGCGCGGGGTGATGTCCTTCCGCATGGAGTGCTTCCCCGCGTTCAACTACGCGCGGGACGAGCACGAGACGCACGTGGTGGACGGCGGCGCGGCCTTCCTCTCCAAGAGCCTGCGCATGCAGCTGGTGACGCCCATTCCCCTGAAGAAGGACAAGAACGGCGTCGTCGCGCACTTCACGCTGAAGGAGAGCCAGTCCGCGGTCTTCACCCTGCGCGAGGGCGGCAAGGAGGGCTGCCAGCACCACCTGCACACGCACGACTCCGCGGAGAAGCTCTTCCGGGACACGGTGGACTACTGGCGCCACTGGCTGTCCAGGTGCAAGTACACGGGGCGGTGGCGGGAGATGGTGCAGCGCTCGGCGCTGGCGCTGAAGCTGATGACCTTCGAGCCGTCCGGGGCCATCATCGCCGCGCCCACGTGCAGCCTGCCGGAGTCCCCCGGCGGCACGCGCAACTGGGACTACCGCTTCTGCTGGCTGAGGGACGCGGCGTTCACCGTCTACGCGTTCCTGCGCATCGGCTTCAACGAGGAGGCCGAGGCGTTCATGCGCTGGGTGGAGAAGCGCTGCGCGGAGAACGGGGACGGACCGCTGCCCCTGATGTTCCGCCTGGACGGCAGCCGGGTGCCGGACGAGGAGCAGCTGCATCACCTGCGCGGCTATGGCGGCGCGCGGCCGGTGCGCATTGGCAACGCGGCGGCGAACCAGCTGCAGCTGGACATCTACGGGGAGCTGATGGACTCCGTGTACCTGTCCAACAAGTACGCGGTGCCCATCTCGTATGACTTCTGGAGCCACCTGCGGCGGCTGGTGGACTGGGTGTGCGACCACTGGCGGATGGAGGACGAGGGCATCTGGGAGATCCGCGGGTCTCGCCGGCACTTCGTCTATTCGAAGCTGATGTGCTGGGTGGCGGTGGACCGGGCCATCCGGCTGGCGGACAAGCGCAGCCTGCCGGCGGACCGCGCGAAGTGGCTGAAGACGCGCGACACCATCTTCGAGGAGATCATGGACAAGGGCTGGTGCAAGGAGAAGGGCGCCTTCATCCAGGCCTATGGGCACGACGCGCTGGACGCGGCGAACCTCCTGATGCCGCTGGTGTTCTTCCTGTCACCGGTGGATCCGCGGATGCTCTCCACGCTGGACGTCCTCCGCAAGCCGCCGCGCGAGGGGGGCCTGACGTCGGACGGCCTGGTGTTCCGCTACGACACGGACACGAAGCTGGATGGGATTGAGGGCAGCGAAGGCACCTTCAACCTGTGCAGCTTCTGGCTGGTGGAGGCGATGACGCGCGCGAGCCCCGTGCGGCCGGACCTGCTGGACGAGGCGCGGCTCATCTTCGAGCGGATGCAGGGCTACGCGAACCACCTGGGGCTGTACGCGGAGCAGACGGGCATGTCCGGCGAGGCGATGGGCAACTTCCCGCAGGCGCTCACGCATCTGTCGCTCATCAGCGCCGCGTACAACCTGGACCGGACGTTGGGCCGCCACGATTGACGGAGGGGACGGTAGACTCGCGCACACCCGCCATGCCCGACCTGTACCCGCTGCTGTTCCGTTTCGCCGTCAAGGCGGATGCCCACTACGACGTGCTGAGCCGCCGCGTGCGCAAGGGGCTGGGCATCGCCCCGCCGCTGCGCATCCTGCCGTACCGGGGCTACGGCACCCCGGAGCGCGTGGTCATCAAGGCGCGCGTGCTGGAGGAGCGCAAGGTGACGCCCCAGCGCCAGCGCCACACGCTGTGGAGCAGCGCCGTGGCGTCCTACAAGCGCTACATGACGCGCGAAATCGCCAGCGCGCACGTGGCGGTGCGCTGGGGGGACAAGCGCTGGGAGGGCGTGACGGACGAGGAGGGCTTCCTCGAACTCTGGGTGCCGCCTCCGGAGGGCGTGCGCTCCGGCTGGCACATGGTGGAGCTGGAGCTGCTGTCGCCGGAGGCCGAAGGCGTGCCGCGCGTGTCCGCGCCGGTGCGGGTGGCGGGGACGAGCGCGGAGCTGGGCGTCATCAGCGACATCGACGACACGGTCATCGCCACGGGGGTGACGGATCCGCTCAAGCGCGCGTGGGCGCTGTTCCTCACGGAGCACCGGGTGCGGCTGCCCTTCCCGGGCGTGGACGCGTTCTACGCGGCGCTCCAGGCGGGCGCGAGCGGCACAGCGGACAACCCCATCTTCTACGTGTCCAGCAGCCCGTGGAACCTCTACGAGCACCTGGACGAGTTCCTCTCCATCCACCGCATCCCCATTGGTCCGCTGCTCCTGCGCGACTGGGGCCTGTCACGGCACGGCTTCGCGCCGGGCGGGGGGCACGGGCACAAGCTGGACAAGATTCGCGGCGTGCTGGAGACGCTGGCGCACCTGCCGTTCGTGTTGATTGGCGACAGCGGCCAGGAGGACGCGGAGCACTACCGCACCATCGTGCGCGAGTACCCGGGCCGCATCCGCTGCGTCTACATCCGCAACGTGCCGGGGAGCTCCAAGCGCGGCGAGGAGATGGCGGCCATCGCGAAGGACATCCGCGACGCGGGCAGTGAGCTGGTCGTCGTGGACGACACGGTGGCCGCCGCGAGACACGCCGCGCGCGCCGGGTGGATCCGCTGGGAGGAGGTCCCGGAGGTGGAGGCCCACCGCCGCGAGGACGCCGCGCGCAGCGCTTTGGGCGAGCGGGGCTGAAGATTTCCAACCGCACGTGTCACGGCGCGGTGACACGTGCGCATGGAACAGGTTGGCGCTTGAGGGTTGGGAGGGGGCTGTGGCATCGGACGCGGCGGCGTCCGTGTTCGCGCTGTCGCAGGACTCCAGCGATTACCCCTGGCAGGACCGGGGCACCGTGCCGTTCAGCACGATGTCCGGCCAGCTCTTCTTCTTCGACGCGCTGGACCCGCACCTGCCTGGTGAACCACGAGATTTGATTCAGGCCACGGGGCGCCCGCTCTGCATGTGCACCATGCGGACGGCGCGCTCCATGAGCTCTCCCTGGGCGGAGCGCTTGTCGTTGGGCGTGGCGGCGACTCTCCGCCGCCACGTGCCGTCCGCGCCCAGCTCCCACGCGCCGCTGGTGTCCACCATGCAGCGCTCCACCACGTCCTTCACCTGCGCGGCCAGGGCGGGGTCCTCCACCGGCGCCAATATCTCCACGCGGTGGTCCAGGTTGCGCGGCATCATGTCCGCGGATCCGATGTAGCACCGCGACGCCGCGCCCCGCTCGAAGGCGTAGATGCGCGGGTGCTCCAGGAAGCGGCCCAGGTTGGACACCACCCGGATGTGCTCCGACACACCCGGCACCCCCGGCCTCAGGCAGCAGATGCCTCGCACGTTGAGGTCCACGCGCACGCCCGCGCGGGACGCGTCGTAGAGCGCGCGGATGATGCCCGGGTCCACCAGCGCGTTCATCTTCATCATGATGCGCGCGGGCGTCTCCGGCGTGTGCGCCGCCTGCGTCTTCTTGATCTCCTCCAGCAGCCCCTCGCGCATGGTCAGCGGCGCCACCAGCAGCTTGCGGAAGGAGCGCGGCCGGCCAAAGCCGGTGAGGAAGTTGAAGACGTCCGCCACGTCCGCGCCTATGTCCGGGTCCGTGGTGAACAACCCCAGGTCCGTGTAGAGCCGCGCCGTCTTCGGGTTGTAGTTACCTGTTCCGATGTGCACGTAGTGCCGCACCCGCTCGCCCTCACGCCGCACGATGAGGATGGCCTTCGCGTGCGTCTTCAGGCTGGGAATCCCATACACGACGTGCACGCCCGCCTCTTCCAGCGCGTTCGCCCAGCGGATGTTGGTGCGCTCGTCGAAGCGTGCCTTGAGCTCCACCATGCACACCGCCTGCTTGCCGTGCTCCGTCGCGCGGATGAGCGCGGGCACCAGCGGTGAGCTGTCCGACGTGCGGTACACCGTCTGCTTCAGCGCCAGCACGTCCGGGTCCTCCACCGCCTCGCTCACGAAGCGCTCCACGGAGGAGGTGAAGGACTCGTAGGGGTGGTGCACCAGCAGATCGCCCCTGCGCATCGCGGACATCACCGTGCCCCCGCCGTCCGGGGAATCGGTGTCCGTGCGCAGCCGCGCCTGCGTCACCGGCGTCCAGGGCGGGTCGCGTTGCTCGGAGAAGCCGGGCGTCATCGCCAGCGACATCACGTCCGCCAGGTCCAGCAGGCCGTGCTCCTCGTACACCTGCCGGGGCTCCAGCGTCAGCGCCTCCACCAGCGGCTCCAGCAGCTTCGCGCTCATGCCCGCTTGAATCTCCAGGCGGATGACGTCCCCGAAGCGGCGCTGGCTCAGCTCCGTCTCCACCGCCTTGAGCAGGTCCTCGGCGTCCTCGGACACGGTGTAGTCCGCGTCGCGCGTGACGCGGAACAGGCTCCAGTTGAGGACCTCCATCCCGGGGAACAGGTCCCCCAGGTGCTGCGCGATGATCTCCTCCAGCGGCACGAAGAGCGCGCCCCCCTTGAGCGGCACGAAGCGGGGCAATATCTCCTTGGGCACCTTCACCCGCGCCACGCTCTCCTCCTCCGCCACCGGGTCTCGCAGCAGCACCGCGAGGCTCAGGGACAGGTTGGAGATGTACGGGAAGTGCCGCCCCAGCCCGATGGCCAGCGGCGTGAGCACGGGAAATATCTGTTCGCGGAAGCGCTGCTCCACCTGCGCGCGTTGATCCGCGTCCAGCTCCTTCATGGACAGGATGCGCAGGCCCTTCTCCGCCAGCGCGGGGCGCAGGGTCTTCTCGAAGCAGTCCGCGTGGCGGCGGCCCTGCTCCAGGATGCCCGTGTGCAGCTTGTCCAGCGTGTCACCGGGGGACGCGCCGTCCGGCACCAGGCGGCCCACGCGCGCGGCGATCTGCTCGTGCAGCCGCGCCACGCGGATCATGAAGAACTCATCCAGGTTGCGCGCGTAGATGGAGATGAACTTCAGCCGCTCCATCAGCGGCACTTCCGGCGACTCGGACAGCTGGAGCACCCGGTCGTTGAAGGCCAGCCACGACAGCTCCCGGTTGAAGAACAGGCCGCTGTCCGGCACCTCCGTGCCCGGGGGAACGACGTCCCGGTCCACGACCTTCTGCTGGGTGCCCTTGGCGGCCGCGCGCTTCGCCATGATGTGTGACTCCTCCCAAGATGAGCCTCAGGGTGTGCCCTCTAGCAGTCCCGCACCACGCCGATTGTGAACTCGCACGCCTGGACCAGAACCGGACATCCGGGCGTATCCCACCCTGGACGACCCCTGCAGTGGCCGGCGAGGCGGACGGGCTGTGGACTCCCCGGCAGTCCACCGCTTGAATCCGGCGGAGACTGACGGCATTCAAGGAGGGTGAGCACTCCCAACGCCCCGCTTCCAGCAGTCTCCGACGGTGCCCCCTCGGACACCTCCCCGGACGCCCTGTTCACGGCCTTCCGCGAGGGGTCCAGGAAGAAGTCCAGCCTCTTCACCTTCACCTGGTTCGTGGCCGCCGCGGTGCCGGTGGTGCTCGCCCTGGGCTTCTTCACCCTTTGGCGTGCAAACGGCACGTCCTTCTCCGTCGTGACGCCGCACGGCATCAAGGTGCTGCGCGCGGGGATGACGACCCAGGAGGTGGGGGGCCTGTTGGGCAACCCGCTCACGCTCCAGAAGCAGGGCGACCGGGACTGCTACCGCTACGGCCGGCCCAACTTCATCAACGAGGTCTTCGTCGTGTACTCGGTCTGCTACGAGCAGGGGCAGGTGCGCGATGTGCTCACGCACCAGTACTCGGCCTGGCAGATAGACCCCGCGACGGGGTCCTTCATCGCGCCGGGCCAGCAGCCGCCCGCGCCCAAGAACCCGGCGGGGTAGCCGCCGGGCTTAGGGGGCGCTCTTCAGGCGAGCGCCGCCTCGGCGCCCTCGAAGGTGACCTTCGCCTGGGTCATCACGTGCTCCACGGCGAGCAGGTGCCACGCGACGTCCATCATCTGGGCGGAGGCGGCCGGGTCCAGCAGGGACTCGCGCAGCTGCGCCTCGGTGATGCCGAAGGGCTCCGAGGACTCCTTGAGCAGCTCCAGCGCGTACTGCGGCGTGAGCTGGAGCTTGTCCCGCTGGGCGATGGCGCGCAGCACCAGGGCAATCTTGAGGCGGCGCTCCACGTCGTCGCGGATGCCCGGGTGGTGCATCCAGCCGTCCAGCGCCTCCTGCTGCTCTTCCAGGCTGAAGAACTTCTGCGCCAGCACCTCGCCTTCGGCCTGCTGCCAGCGGCGGCGGATCTCCTCGTCCACCAGGGCCTTGGGCACGGAGACGTCCGAGCGGGCGACGATTTCGTCCAGCACGCGGTTGCGCGCGTCCACCCAGAGCATGTCGGCCATCTCGCCCTCCATCTCCTCCACGATGGAGCTCATGACCTCCTCGTGCGTGGAGCCGCGGCCCAGGAGCTTCAGGAACGCGTCCGACTCCGTGTCCGGCATGCGCACCTCGCGCGCGCCCTTCACGTCCACCAGGAAGCGCGCGGGCATGCCGCGCAGCTGCTCCGCCGGGTAGTTGTCCGGCAGCACCAGCCCCACCTCCACGCTGTCGCCCACGCTGGCCTCCGCGATGACCTCCGCGAAGCCGGGCAGCATCACCTGGGGCGCCAGCTCCATCCAGAAGCCCATGCGGGTGCTCAGCGGGATGAGGCGGCCGTTGGCGTAACCCAGGATGTCCAGCTGGACGTCGTCGCCCATGGCCAGCGCTTCACCTTCCGCGCGCTGCCGGACCTCCGCCTTCGCGCGGGCCAGCTCGTGGAAGCGCTCCAGCAGGTCCTCTTCGGTGAGGTCCTCGCCCTGGGGCACGCGGATGTTGAGGTTCTCCAGCGAGGGAGCCTTCACGTCCGGCAGGTCCGCCTGGTGGCCCAGGCCGGGCGCCACGGGCAGCCGCTGCACCAGCTGCTGGACGGGAGCCGCTGGCGCCGGAGCGGCGGGCGCTTCCGGAGGCTTGGAGCTGGCCGGGGGCTTGGAGCTGGCGGCGGCGGACTTCGCCGGCTTCGCCGGGGCGGAAGACGGGCCGGACGCCTTGGCGGCGGGAGCCGGCGACTTCGCGGGGGGATTCTTCTTCGTGGCCACCGGAGGGCCTCCTGGCAGGTAGCGACCGTGGTCCCAGAGGGGATTGAAACGAGTGCGTCTCACACGGTCACGGTGCCTACCAGAAAAGGCCCCCCTGGGGACATCCCCGGGCGTCGAGTCGCCCGGGGCCCTTCGAATCACTTCGGTCCGGCACTACCCGAACAGGCCGCCCACGAAGCTGGAGACGGCGGAGACGGCGGCGCCCACCTGGCTGACCACCGGGATGTTGGTGGCGGCGGCGATGGAGCCCACGGCGGTGATGACGCCCGTGACCTTCTTGGTGGTGCTGGCGTTCGGGTCGCGCAGGGTGGAGACCGCGTTCGCCGTGTCGAAGGCGGCGATGGCGATGTTCGCGCCCGGGGCGAAGCGGCCGGCGGCCTTGGCCAGGGTGCCCCCGGCGGCCTTGGCGGCGGCGGTCGCACCGGCCTTGGCGGCGGCCTTGCCACCCTCGGACAGCGCGGCGCGGGCGGCGGCGCGGGACGCGGTGCCCGTGGCGGCCTTCAGGGCCACGCCGGACTCGCTGACGGCGGTCTTCAGGGCGGAGCGCACGCCGCTCTTGATGGCGGAGGAAGCGCCACCCTCGAAGGCGGCCTTGGCGGCGGCACCGGCGGCGGCGCGGGCCAGCTTGGGGCCGGCGCCGGGGACCGCGGCCTTGAAGGCGCCGCTGGCGGCCTTGTACGCGCTGCCGAACTTGTTCACGTCGCGGGCAATCTCCAGGCCGCCCTTGACGGTGCTGACCACGCCCTTGCCGGCGGTGGCGACGGAGCCCAGCGCCTTGTTCCAGTCCTCGCTGGAGCCGGAGCGCACGGCGTTGCGCACGTCGGAGATGGCCGTGCCGGCCTGGCCCACCAGCTTCGCGGCGCTGGTGATGGTGCCGAAGGCCTTGCCCGCGATGCCCAGCTTGCCCTTGAGGTCGAGCTTGGTCTTCGGGTCCATGGCCTTGGAGACCATCTTGTCGACGTTGCCCTTCAACGTCGCCTTGAAGCCGTCCGTCTTCAGGCTCTTGACGTTGTCGAAGCCGTCCTTCACGGCCGTCTTCACCTTCGTGAAGGTGTCGTAGCCCTTCTTCGCCTGCGTCCCGATGTCCTTCGCCGCCTTGATGGGGTCCTGCTGGACGTGGCGGATGGTGTTGGAGACGGCACTGCGGGCGCGGTCGATCAGGCTCATGTGGGGCTCCCTCGTCGGAGTTCGAGGAAAATGGATGGGGCTGCTGACGTCTTGCCGGGATTATCGCACCGGCCGTCGATCAGTTGCGTAGCACCTCACATGAACCGAGAAGGTGGGTCCCGGACCCCGGTCCTGGCACACCGCGTCAGCGGCAGTCGGGGTCCGCGTCGTCGGCCCGGCCATCCGCGTCGTTGTCCGCGCCGTCGTGGCAGTGGCCGGCCTCGGAGGGGAGCCATTCGGTGACGTGGAGGGTGTAGCGGATGGGGGTGTCCCGGTCCGGCCGGGCCATGCCGTCCACCACCACCAGCACGGACTGCCCCTGGGCCAGGGTGAGCTTCAGCGCGGGGGCGTCCTTTGTCGTGGGATGTGGGTGCGCGGCGCAGCCCAGCTCCGTGCCCCGGCAGCCGGTGAGGAGGTACAGGGCATGGGCGCCCGCGTCCGGGTCTCCGGCGGGCGAGGTGTCGAAGACGAAGGTGCCGTCCTTCGGCGCCGTCCACAGGTGGGCGCGGTCCTGCTGGAGCAGCGCGCCGCAGGTGCCCTGGAAGCCGTCGCCGGAGAGGGCCGTCTCGCCCTGGAAGGTGAGGGGCAGGGCGCTGCCCAGGTCGTGGTGGGCGCAGCCCTGGCCCTTGCAGCGGGGGTCGTCCCGGCACTCGGTGTCCGCGCAGTCCACCCAGCGGTCCCCGTCGTTGTCCATGTTGTCGAAGCAGGCGCCGGCCTCGGTGGAGCGCAGCTCATCAATATGGAGCTGGAAGGAGCCCTCCGTGAAGGACCCGCCGGCCACGGCGTCCACCGTCACCAGGACGCGCTGGCCCTGCGTCAGCGTCACCGTCACCCGGGCCCCGCCGCCGTAGCTGATGCCGTCCGTGGCGCACGCGAGCTCCTGGCCGCCGCAGCCGTCCGCGTACACGGCGAGGACGGAGCGGATCGCCGAGCGTGCCGTGTCGAAGGTGAAGGTGCCGGAGCGCGGCGCCGTCCACAGGTAGCCCCGGTCCGGAGCGCCCGAGCCCCCGCGGGACGCGGCGTGGTCGTCCCGGGCCTCCACGGTGGAGCCCGTCAGCGACACCGGCAGCGCGCTGCCCAGGTCCCGGTCCACGCACGTGGGCTCCGGGGGCGCGCAGACGTTGGGCACGCCCGTGCCGCCGCAGGTCTCCGGCGCGGTGCAGGTGCCACACTCCAGCGTGCCGCCGCAGCCATCCGCCACCGCGCCGCACGTCGCGCCCAGGAAGCCGCAGGTGGCCGGCCGGCATCCCGGCGTCGCGCAGACGTTGGGCACGCCGCCCGCGCCGCAGGCCTGGCCCTCCCCGCACGCGCCACATTGGAGGACCCCGCCGCAGCCGTCCGCGACCTGGCCGCAGTCCTTGCCCAGGGACTCGCAGGTGGCCGGCGTGCACACGGACTTCGCGCAGACGTTGGGCATGCCCGCGCCGCCGCACGTCTCCGCCCCGAGGCAGCCGCCGCACTCCAGCACCGCGCCGCAGCCGTCGGACACGCGGCCGCAGTTCGCGCCCAGGGCCGCGCAGGTCGTGGGGACGCAGGTGCCGGCGCCGCAGACGTTGGCCTGTCCGGCGCCGCCGCACGTCGCGTCGGCGGCGCACGCCCCGCACTCCAGGACGCCGCCGCAGCCGTCCATCACCTCGCCGCAGTTGGTGCCCAGCGTGGCGCAGGTGGCCGCCTGGCACAGCGGGGCGGCGCAGACGTTGGCCACGCCTCCCGCGCCGCAGGTCTGCCCCTCGGCGCACGCGCCGCACTCCAGGACGCCGCCGCACCCGTCGGACACGGGGCCGCAGTCCTTGCCCAGCGCCTGGCAGGTGGTGGGGACGCACGGGGCGCGGCCGCACACGTTGGCGGTGCCGCCTCCGCCGCACGTCTCGTCCGGCCCGCACGCACCACACTCCAGGACGCGGCCGCAGCCGTCCGCGACCTGCCCGCAGTTCTTCCCGGATGCCTCGCAGGTGGTGGGCACGCAGGCCGGAGGCCCGCAGGCATTGGGCACCCCGGCGCCGCCGCAGAACTCGGGCGTCGCGCAGGTGCCGCAGTCCAGCACGCTGCCGCAGCCGTCCGGCAGCGGCCCGCAGGTGGCGCCCCGCGCCGCGCAGGTGGTGGGGACGCAGGGCAGGGGGCCGCAGACGTTGGGCACGCCGCCCCCGCCGCAGGCCTCTCCTTCCGCGCACTCACCGCAGTGCAGCGTGCCGCCGCACCCGTCGATGGCGTAGCCGCAGTCCAGGCCCTGGGACTCGCACGTCATGGGCATGCAGAAGGACGGAGGGCCCGCGCCCAGCAGCCCCGAGGATGACTCCTCCGGCAGGGTCCGGCCGCACGCCGCCCACAGCACCAGCAGGCACACCCATCCCGCCCATCCGCCCGTCCGCCC
>NZ_RAWL01000002.1:0-65416 GCF_003668885.1 Corallococcus sp. AB049A
CCCCTCCCCCGCCCCGGTGCGTCAGGCTGCCTTCAGGACTCGTAGAAGCCCTTGTTGGCGCGCACCTTCTCCACCAGCAGCGGCGCGGGCGTGAAGCGCTCGCCGTACTTGTCCTGATAGTGCTCCAGCTTGCGCAGCAGGTTCGCCGGGCCCAGCGCGTCCGCGTACCGGAACGGGCCGCCCAGGAACGGCGGGAAGCCCAGGCCGAAGATGGCGCCCACGTCGCCGTCGCGCGCGCTGCGCAGGATGCCCTCGCCCAGGCAGCGGATGGCCTCGTTCACCATCTGCAGCGCCACGCGCTCGGCCATCTCCGAAGCGTCCAGGGACTTGCGGTCCTTGCCGTGCGGCAGGAGCAGGTAGACCTGCGGGTCCACCTCCTTCTTCTTCCCGTTCTCGTACAGGTAGAAGCCCTTGTTCGTCTTGCGGCCCAGGCGGCCGTCGGACACCACGCCCTCCAGCGCCTTGGGCGCCGCCATGCGCTTGCCGAACGCGGCCTCCATGATGGGCCCCACCTTCTGGGCCACGTCGATGCCCACCTCGTCCAGCAGCGTGATGGGCCCCACCGGGAAGCCGAAGTCCACCAGCGCCTTGTCCAGCTGGACGATGTCCGCGCCCTCCGCCAGCAGGTACGCCGCCTCGTTCATGTACGGCGCGAGGATGCGCGACGTGTAGAAGCCCGGCCCGTCGTTGACGACGATGACCGTCTTGCCCTGCTTCTTGCCCACGTCCACGCAGGTCGCCGTCACCCACTCCGCCGTGCCCGGGTGCGTGATGATCTCCAGCAGCGGCATTTTGTGCACCGGGCTGAAGTAGTGCATGCCAATCACCTGAGAGGGGCGCTTGCTGCCCTTCGCCAGCTCGCCAATGGGCAGGCTGGAGGTGTTGGACGCGAAGATGGTGTTCTCGCCGGTGACGGCCTCCACCTCCGCGATGACCTTGTGCTTGAGCTTGAGGTCCTCGAAGACGGCCTCGATGACCAGGTCCACCGACTTGAAGCCGCTGTAGTCCGTGCCCGCGGTGATGTTGGACAGCTTCGCGTTGGACTCCAGGCGCGTGAGCGAGCGGCGCTTCACGCGCTCGTCCATCACCGTCTGCACCTGCTTGAGCGCGCGGCCCGCGCCCGCGTCGTCCTTGTCCTTCACGCGCACGGGCACGCCCTGGAGCACGCCGGCCACGTAGGCGATGCCGCCGCCCATGAGGCCGCCGCCCAGCACGCCCACCTTCTTCACCTCGCGCGGCTTGAGGTTGGGGTTGGCGGTGCCGTTCTCCTTCTTCAGCGCCGTGGTGGCGAAGAAGATTTCGACGAGGCGCCGCGACACGTCCGTGAACACCAGCTCGCCGAAGGCCTTCGCTTCCGCCTCCAGGCCCGCCTTGCGGCCGGACTCCAGGCCCACGCGGATGACCTGCAGCGCCTTCTCCTGCGCGGGGTACTTGCCGCGCGTCTTCTTCAGCAGCTGCTTCTTCGCCTGGTCGAACATCACCTTGCGGCCGAGCGGGTTGTCCTCCAGCGCCGCCTCCGTCCACAGGTCCTTGTTGATGAGCCCCTGGAAGATGCCGGCGATGCCCTTCTTCTTGCCGCTCTGGGCCACGGCCTTGAAGCCCTGGTGCGAGCGCTCCACCTTGAGCGTGCCCGCCGCCAGCTCCGCCGCGCGCTTGAGGGCAATGTCCTTGAGCATGGGCACCGGCACCACTTCATCCACGATGCCCAGCTTCTTCGCCTTGGACGGCTTGACGTTCTTGCCGGTGAGGATGAGGTCCAGCGCGGCCTGCGCGCCAATCAGCGCGGGCAGCCGCTGCGTGCCGCCGGCGCCGGGGATGAGGCCCAGCTGCGTCTCCGGCAGGCCCACCACCGACTTGGGGCTGTCCGTGACGATGCGGTAGTGGCACGCGAGCACCCACTCCAGGCCGCCGCCCAGGCACGCGCCGTGGATGGCCGCGACCACCGGCTTGGAGAAGGACTCCAGCCGGTCGAACTGCTCGTGCGCGCCGCGGCTGATGGCCTCCACGTCCGCGGGCGACTTGAGGGTCTGGAGGAAGTCGATGTTCGCGCCAGCGACGAAGTTGTCCTTCTTGCCGGAGATGAAGACGACGGCCTTCACCTCCGGGTCCCGCTCCGCCTGGAGGAGCAGGTCGGAGAACGCGGTGCCCACTTCGGGGGACAGCGTGTTCACCGGCGCGCCCGGCTGGTCCACGGTGATGACCGCGACGCCGTCCGTGACGTCGTAGCTCAAGCCCTGCTTCGCTTCGACTGCCTCTTGCTTGGTCGCCATCACGCACGCTCCAGGATGACCGCGGCGCCCAGGCCGCCCGCGGCGCAGACGGTGCACAGCACCGTGTTCTTGTTCCGACGCTTCAGCTCGTTCAGGGCCTGCGTGATGATGCGCGCGCCCGTGGCACCGAACGGGTGGCCGATGGAGATGGAGCCGCCCGTCACGTTCAGCCGCGAGCGGTCCACCTCGCCCACCGGCGCGTTGAAGCCCGCCTTCTTCGCGAACTCCTTGGACGCCAGCGCCTGGAGGTTGCTCGCCACCTGCGCGGCGAAGGCTTCGTGCATCTCCACCAGGTCGATGTCCGCGAGCTTCATCCCCGCGCGCTTGAGCGCCACGGGGGCCGCGTACGCCGGGCCCTGGAGCAGCTGGTCGCCCGGGTCCGTGGCCGCGAACGCGTGCGAGCGCAGGAAGCCCAGCGGCTCGTAGCCCAGCGCCTTGGCCTTTTCCTCGCTCATGAGCAGCAGGGCCGCGGCGCCGTCCGTCAGCGGGGACGCGTTGCCGGCGGTGACGCTGCCATAGCGGCGGTCGAACACGGGCTTGAGCTTGGACAGCGCCTCCAGGCTGGTGTCCTCGCGCACGATGTTGTCCTTCGTGGCGGTCTGCTCGTACCTGGGCGGCACGGTGACGTGCATCACCTCGCCGTCGAACAGGCCTTCCTTCCAGGCGCGGGCCGCGTTCTGGTGCGAGTTGAACGCGATGAGGTCCTGCTCCTCGCGGGTGATGCCGTTCTCCTTGGCCATCTTCTCCGCGCTCTCGCCCATGGTCTCTCCGGTGGAGTACTCGGCGATGGCGGGCGGGACGGGGATGAGGTCCTTGGCCTTGAGCTTCTGGAAGGGCTTGAGCTTGTCCGGCAGGCTCTTGCCCTTGGACGACGCGGCCAGCGCGTGCGCCAGCGGGCGGCTGGTGAAGATGGGCGCGTCGGACAGGGACTCGGTGCCGCCGGTGATGACGACGTCCGCGTCACCCAGCGCGATGGCGTTGGCGCCGGCCACCATGGACTGGATGGACGTGGCGCAGGCGCGCGCCACCGTGAAGGCGTCAATGCGCTTGGGCAGGCCCGCCGCCAGCACCACTTCGCGCGCGATGGACGGCGCGGTCAGCGTGGGGATGACCTGTCCGAAGACGACCTGGTTGATTTCGTTGGGGTCCAGGTCGCTGCGCTGCACCAGCTCCTGGACCACCATGCGGCCCAGGTCCAGCGCCGTCAGGTTCGCGAAGACGGTGCCCGCCTTCGCGAACGGCGTCCGCAGTCCGCGAACGATGGCCACCCGCCGGTGGCCGTTGCGCTTCTCGCTTGCCATGTGTGCCTCACCCTCTGTGAAACGAGTGAGGCGCTTCTAACGGCGGGCAATGCACCGCGTCAACGTTGGATTGATTCTTGAGTCAACTGCTCGCCAGTCGGGCGGGCTGGGGATTGTTCAGTCGAGCGTGCCCTGGCGGAGGGCGGCGCCGTGCTTGTGGACCGCGTCCACGAGGAACTTCGCGGCGTCCGGGTCGGTGGGCGGGAGGATGCCGTGGCCCAGGTTGAAGATGTGCCCGGTGGGGCCGGCGCGGCGGAGGATGTCCTTCACGCGACCCTCCAGCTCCTCGCGGGGGAGGAAGAGGTGGAGCGGATCCAGGTTGCCCTGGGTGGCCACGTCCGGCCCGAGGATGCGGCGGCCCTCGTCCACGGGGCAGCGCCAGTCCAGGCCGATGACGTCCGCGCCGGTGCGCTTCAGGAGCGGCAGGTGCGGGGTCATGTTCACGCCGAAGAGGATGACGGGGACGCCGGTGGCCTTGAGCTCCGTCACCATGCGGGTGAGGTACGGGAGGCTGAAGCGTTCGAAGTCCCAGGGGGACAGCTCGCCGCCCCAGGAGTCGAAGATCTGCACAATCTTGGCGCCGGCCTCCACCTGCATCTTGAGGTACGGGATGAGGGTGTCGGTGAGCTTCTGGAAGAGGCGGTGGGCCACTTCGGGCTGCTCGAAGAGCAGGCGCTTGATCTGGATGTAGCTCTTGGAGCCGCCACCCTCGACCATGTACGCGGCCAGGGTGAAGGGCGCGCCCGCGAAGCCGATGACGGGCACGGAGTCGTTGAGGGCCTTGCGCGTGCGGCGGATGGCTTCCGCGACGAAGCCGGTGCCCTCGACGGGGTCGGGGACGCCGAGCTTGTCGATGTCCGCGGGCGTGCGCAGCGGGTTGGGGAAGTGGGGGCCCTTGTCGCCCAGCTCCAGGTGGATGCCCATGGCCTCCACGGGGATGAGGATGTCGGAGAAGATGATGGCCGCGTCCACGCCCAGGCGGGTGATGGGCTGGACGGTGACCTCGGCGGCGAGGTCCGGGTCCTTGCAGAGGTCCAGGAACGCGATGTTGCCGCGGATGGCGCGGTACTCGGGCAGGTAGCGGCCCGCCTGACGCATCAGCCACACAGGGGTGGTGTCGGTGGGCTGGCGGCGCGCCGTGCGCAGGAGTCGGTCGTTCACGTCGTCACCTTGGGGAGGCGGGTGGGAGTCACGGGCTTCACGGACCGGGGTGTACCCTATCTCCATGACCCGGTTGAACCGCTTCGTTCCAGGGCTGCTCGCGCTCGCATGCATGGCCTGTGCGGCGGGGCGGACGGCTGCTCCCGCCCGGCCTCAGTGGCCGCTGCCCCAGGAGTTGGTCCGCTGGGAGCCGGTTCCCGGCGTGAGCGTCGTGGCACCGCGCCCCCCACCTGGAAGCTCCAGGTCAACGACCGAGACCACCCGCGTCAACTGTGGGCCCCTGCCGGTCCGCGACCCCACCGAGTGGCCCATGGGCCACCACCGGTTGAATTGCTCGTGGGAGGACATGAAGTCCTCCAGACAGTTCCAACTGCATTGATACCCAGGCGCCTTCGAGGCTGGGAAGTCGCCAGAAGAAAACCTCAGGCGGCTTGAGCAGGATCTCGTCCAGCCCTTCGCACGCGACGAATACACGCGGTTGCCCGCCCCCTGGCTGGGCTGGGAATGGCGCGGCGTGGGTGAAGGAGAGCTGATCCGGGACCGATGGAGCGTCGTAGGAGACGGACTCCTCTTCCTTCAGGCGATCTCCGTCCAAGAAGATCCATACCCCGAGGCCGAAGCCTTCCTCGACTCACTGCGGGTCACTGACGTGAAGTGACGATTCAGCCGCCGTCGCGCCTACGTCACCTGAGCACCCGCGCCAGATAGGGCGCGGTGCGGCTCTCCTTCACCTTCGCCACCTGCGCCGGCGTGCCCTGTGCCACAACACGGCCGCCGGCGTTTCCAGCTCCGGGCCCCACGTCGATGACGTGGTCGCTGGCGGCGATGACGCGCAGGTCGTGCTCCACGACGATGACCGTGTTGCCCGCGTCCACCAGTCCCTCCAGCTGCGCCATCAGCTTGTCCACGTCCGCCGGGTGCAGGCCCGTGGTGGGTTCATCCAGCACGTAGAGCGTGTCGCCGTGCTGCGTGCGCTGGAGCTCCGTGGCCAGCTTGATGCGCTGGGCCTCGCCGCCGGACAGCTCCGTCGCGGGCTGTCCCAGGCGCAGGTAGCCCAGGCCCACGTCCCGCAGCACCTTGAGCGCGCGCTGGAGCGGCGGCTCCTCCGTGAAGAAGTCGAACGCGCCGTCCACCGTCATGCCCAGCACGTCCGCGATGTTCTTCTCGCGGTAGCGCACCTCCAGCGTCTTCGCGTTGTAGCGGGTGCCGTGGCACGTGGGGCACGGCGCGTACACGCTGGGCAGGAAGAGCAACTCCACGCTCACGAAGCCCTCGCCCTCGCACGTGTCGCAGCGGCCTCCCACCGTGTTGAAGGAGAAGCGCCCCGCGCCGTACTTGCGCGACTTCGACAGCGGCGTCGCCGCGAACAGCTTGCGCACGTGGTCGAAGAGGCCCGTGTACGTCGCCAGGTTGGAGCGCGGCGTGCGGCCAATGGGCTTCTGGTCCACCGTCACCAGCCGGCGGATGGACTCCATGCCCTCTTGGATGTGGCCCTCGCTCGCCACCACCGGCTCGCGGTCCAGCGGCTCGCCCTCCTCCTCTTCGGGCGCCAGCGTCTGGCCCAGCCTCGCCGCGACCAACTCCACCAGCGCCTGGCTCACCAGGCTGGACTTGCCGGAGCCGGACACGCCCGTCACCGTGGTGAAGACGCCCAGCGGGAAGTCCACTGCCAGCCCGCGCAGGTTGTTGCGCTTCACGCCCTCCAGACGCAGGCGTCCCGTGGGCTTGCGGGGCTCGCGGCGGCGCAGGGCCTCTTCCTCGAAGAGGTAGCGCCGCGTCCGGGACGCCTCCACCTTCGCCAGTCCCTCCGGCGTGCCGCTGTAGAGCACCTGCCCGCCGTGCTCACCGGCGGCGGGGCCCACGTCGACGATCCAATCCGCGTGGCGGATGACCTCCACCTCGTGCTCCACCACGAACAGCGAGTTGCCCGCCTTCTTCAGCCGGTCCAGCGCCGTGAGCAGCGACTCCGTGTCCGCGGGGTGCAGGCCGGCGGACGGTTCGTCCATCACGTACACCACGCCGAAGAGGTTGGAGCGCACCTGCGTGGCCAGCCGCAGCCGCTGCAATTCGCCCGGCGACAGCGTGGGCGTGCTGCGCTCCAGCGACAGGTAGCCCAGGCCCAGGTCCGTCAGCACCTGGATGCGCGCGAGCAGGTCCTTGGTGATGCGCTGGGCGACGATGAGCTTTTCGGGGTGCTCGCGGGCCATGACGTCCGCGTCCTTCCCCTTCCCTTCCGCCGTGGGCCGGATGAGTTCCGCGACCTGCTCCAGCGGCAGGCGGGACAGCTCGCCGATGTCGCGTCCCGCGAACGTCACCGACAGCGACTCGCGCTTGAGGCGCTTGCCCTCGCACAGCGAGCAGTCGCTGGCGACCATGTACCGGGCGACGCGCTTCTTCATCATCGCGCTCTGCGTCGTCGCGAAGGTGGTCATCACGTAGCGCTTCGCGCCCGTGAAGGTGCCCATGTAGCTGGGCGTCTCCTTGCGAGCCATGGCCCGCTTCACCTCCGCGGACGTGAAGCCCGCGTAGACCGGGACGGTGGGCTGCTCGTCCGTGAAGAGGATCCACTGGCGGTCCTTCTTCGGCAGGTCGCGCCAGGGCTTGTCGATGTCGTACCCGAGCGTCACCAGGATGTCGCGCAGGTTCTGGCCGTGCCACGCGGGCGGCCACGCGGCGACGGCGCGCTCGCGGATGCTCAGGGAGTCATCCGGCACCATGGAGCGCTCGGTGACTTCAAACACGCGGCCGATGCCGTGGCACTTGGGGCATGCGCCCGCGGGCGTGTTCGGAGAGAACGCGTCCGAGTCCAGCCGCTCCAGCTTCGGCGGGTACGTGCCCGCTCGCGAGTACAGCATGCGCACGGAGTTCGACAGCGTCGTCACGCTGCCCACCGACGAGCGCGATGTCGGCGCGCCCCGGTGCTGCTGGAGCGCCACCGCCGGAGGCAGCCCATCGATGGCGTCCACCTCCGGCACGCCGACCTGGTCAATCAGCCGCCGGGCGTACGGGGCCACGGATTCGAAGTAGCGCCGCTGCGCCTCCGCGTAGAGCGTCCCGAACGCCAGCGATGACTTGCCGGAGCCGGACACGCCGGTGAAGACCACCAGCGCGTCGCGCGGGATGTCCACGTCCACGTGCTTGAGGTTGTGCTCGCGAGCACCCCGGACGCGGACGAAGCCGGAGGGGTCGGAGGCCTTGGAGGTGCGCGGTGCTTTCGGAGGTGCCATGCCAGGGCGGACGTTGCCCACCCGACCGCGCGAGGTCATCCACGAAGCGAGGCCCCGCGTCGGAATCCCGATGCGCGCCGGCCCTCCTCCGTCTGGCAGAGGACAGGTCCGCTCAGCCGCCCGTCCCCGGCCGCTCCAGCCCGAGCGCCGCCGGCAGCACGTACTGCCCGAACAGGACCAGGGGGAACGCCGAGCCCGCATCATTATAGTGGCTGCCTGTGAAGGCCGCGGTGACGCCCAGCGAAGGCGCCACGAAGACGTACTGGCCTCCGTTGCCCCGCGCGAACGTCACCTCCGCCGGCGTGCCCTGGATGACGAAGCGGGCGCTCCACCACAAGAGGCCGTAGTTCACATCACCCAGCGGCCCCAGCGCCTTGCCGGACTCCGTGACCCACGCCTCGGAGACCTGGCGCTCGCCGTGCCATGCGCCGCCGTCGAGCATCAGCTGCCCCACCTTGAGGAAGTCGCGCGGGCGCAGGCGCAGGTGGCCGCCAGTGTCCGTGCCCGTCTTGCCCTCGGGCTGCCAGGTGACGTCCTGGACCTGCATCGGGGAGAACAGCCAATCGCGCGACAGGTCCGCGATGGAGCGGCCGCTGACGTGCTCCAGCACCGCGCCCAGCAGCACCACGCCGCCCGTGCAGTAGCGCGTCACGGTGCCGGGTTCGTCCCGCATGGGCACGTCCACGATGAAGCGGGCCCAGTCGTCCGTGCCGTACATCCGCTCTTCGTTGCCGGGCGACTCGGGGTCCCAGCCGTCCTCCACCGGGTCCGGCGGCGAGCCCGGCCCCGAGGGCAGCCGCTTGCCTCCGCAGCCCATGAGACACACCACGCACAGCAGCGCCATCCGCTGAAGCATCGCTTCACCCGTCTTCGCACCGGCCCTGGACGCGCGGCAGCGTATGTCACGGGTGGACGCCATCGCGACTAGCGGTTCTTCGCGCCCTGCTCGCGGATGCGCGCTTCCTGTGCTCGCAGCTCGGGGGTGAACTCCGCGCCGAAGTCGTCGTCCTCGAAGATCTGGCGCAGCTCCAGCTCCACGTTGCCGCCCGCGTCGATGGACGGCCAGCGCTTGAGCCACTCCAGGGCTTCTTCGCGCGACTTCACCTGGATGATCGTGAAGCCGGCGATGAGCTCCTTCGTCTCCGTGAAGGGCCCGTCAATGACCGCTGGCTTGCCGTTCGTGAACTTCAAGCGCAGGCCCCTGCTGCTGGGATGCAGGCCCTCGCCCTGGATCATCACGCCCGCCTTCACCATCTCCTCGTTGTACGCCCCCATGGCGGCCAGCAGCTTCTCGTCCGGCATCACGCCGGCCTCGGTGTCCTTGTCCGCCCTGCGGATGATCATGAATCGCACGGTCGTGTCTCCTGCCGCGCGCCCTGGGGGCCGCGGGGGGTGTTCTTCGTCCTGCTTTCAGTGAGGCAACGAATGGGCCCGGGGGAAATCGACACGGCCTTCTATTTTTCCGCCGCGTCCTCCAAGCCCTCGCAATCACGGAGCTTTCCATTTCGGGGGCTCGGGTGTGACAGTGCCCCCATGCGCGCGGGAACGACCTCCACCGGGCCCAGGCCCTTCCCGTCCAGCGGGCTGCTGCACCCCGGGGTGCTGGTGGCCGTGGTGCTGCTGGTGCTGAACGACCACGTGTTCAAGGCGCGCTGGCCGTCGTGGTGGACAGGGAAGCTCTCCGACGTGGCCGGGCTCGCGATGTTCCCGGTGCTCCTCCAGGCGCTGTGGGAGCAGGCGTTCCAGCGGCGTGCGCGGGACTTCCGTCCGTCGTTCGCGGTGATGGTGGGGGCCGTGGTGCTGACGGGGCTGTGCTTCGCCGCCACGAAGCTTTCACCCGCCGCCGGGGATGCGTGGCGCTGGGCGCTGGGTGCGCTGCAGTGGCCCTTCCTCGCGCTGCGCGCAGCGCTCTCGGGCGTGCGCATTCCCCCGGTCCGGGCCACGGCGCACACGGTGGACATCACGGATCTGCTCACGCTGCCGGCGCTGTTCATTCCCCTGTGGCTGGGATGGCGGCGCGCTCGTGAACACGTCGCGCGTATTCCCGCGCGCGAGGAGTCTTCGCTGCCTCCTTGATTGCTGCGAGCTGTGCGCGCCGCTTCGCGGCACGTGTCAGACCCCCTTTTACAGTCGGCCCCGTCACGCATTGAACCGACAGGGGTCGTCATGTCCGCGCGTTCTTCCCAATCCCATACATCCACGCCTTCGAACATCCTGGAGCAGGTGCGGCAGTGCGCCGCGTCCGTCACCCGCTATCCGCTCGACATCCTGACGGAGCACGCGCAGCTCGAGGATGACCTGGGCATCGACTCCGTGAAGCTCGCGGAGATCGCCGCGGTCATCGCTCGCGAGTTCCACCTGCCGCCGGACCGGCTGCCGCGAAACGGCAAGGCGCGCACGCTGGGCGCCATCGCCGGTGCGGTGACGGAGGCGCTGGGAACGGTGCCGGTGCCGGCGGTTCCTGTCGCCGTGCCCGCGGTCGTCGAAGCGAAGGGGGTTGTGCAGGCTCCGGACCTCCTGCCGCGTGTGCGCGCCGTGTTCGCACGCGTGACGCGCTATCCGGAGGAACTGCTCACGCCGCACGCGGACCTGGAGGACGAGCTGGGCATCGACTCCGTGAAGCAGGCGGAGGTCATGGCCGTGCTCGCGAAGGAGCTGGGGCTGGGCGAGGCGCCGAAGTTCTCGCAGCGCCTGCGCACGATGGCCGCCATCGCCGAAGCGGCGGGGGCGCTGCTGCCGGCCGCGCCGCCCGTCGTGGAGGCCCGGCCCCGTGCGCCCGTCCACGCGGCCCCCGCGCCGGTCGTGCCGCGTGCGGAGCTGCCGTTCGCGGGGAAGGTCGCGCTCGTCACCGGTTCAGGGAAGGGCATCGGCCGGGTCATCGCGACGCGGCTGGCTCGCGCGGGAGCGACGGTGGTCGTCAACTCGTTCCACTCCCGTGAGGACGGTGAGAAGACGGCGCGGGACATCGTGGACGCGGGGGGCCAGGCGGTCCACCTGTGGGGCTCCGTCGCGCAGGAGGAGCACCTGGAGCGGATGTTCACGGTGATCCGTGACGAATTGGGCGGGCTGGACCTGCTCGTGTGCAACGCGTCCAACGGGCTCATCGGTCCGTTCGACCGCATCGCGCCGCGCGATTGGGACAAGGCGTTCCGCACCTGCATCACCGGCACGTACGAGTGCGCGATGCGGGCTCGTCCGCTGATGGCCGCGCGAGGGGGCGGGAGCATCGTCACCATGTCCACGTCCATGTCGCAGCGGTACATGCACGACCTGGGTTGCCAGGGCGTGGTGAAGGCGGGGGTGGAATCCCTCACGCGCTATCTGGCCGCGGAGCTGGCGCCGGATGGCATCCGCACCAACTGCGTGTCCGCGGGCCCCGTGCACGGCGAGCTGCTGGGGATGTTCCCGGATGCGCCGGAGCGCGTCGCGCGGTGGGAGTCCGCGACGCCCGGCGGGCGGCTGTGCACCGCGGATGACGTCGCGGACGTGACCGAGTTGCTGTTGGGGCCCAAGACCCAGCGCGTGAACGGCGCCATCTGGGTGGTGGACGCCGGCCTCTCCGGGACGGTGGACGGCCTGCTGCCGGCTGCTCGCGCGTCCTGACCCTTCACCTTTCCGGGAGCCATCACCATGAACTTCTTCGCCGTCCCGTATGACATCCACTTCGACGACACGATGGCCTACGGGAGCCATCACTTCCTCACCAACTTCAAGTTCCAGTGCGCGGGCCGGGAGCACCTGCTCTTCAGCCCGCACGCCTTCGAGGAGCCCGACTTCCGGCGCGACTTCGATCAGGTGCTGCTGCTCACCTACGAGGGCTACTCGCGCAACCTCGCCCCGGCCGCGCTGGGCGACAGGCTGGTGGTGCTGACGACGCTGGAGGCGCGCGGTGAGGTGTCCCTGCGTTTCTGCTTCCGCACGTTGAAGAGCGACGGCACGCCGGTGGCGTGCGGCTATCAGACCGTGCTCTGCGCGGACCGTCAGGGAACGCTGCGGGCATTCCCGGAGTCCTTCCAGCGCAGCTTCGAAACGCTGGCGTCGATCCACGAGCCGGCGGGGGCGAAGAGCTTCCGCGACCTCGCGCTGCAGGGAGGCAATGGAGTCCAGGCCATCTTCCCGGAGGCCGTGCGCGAACTGGCGCGCAACCTGCTGGCGGACACGGCGCCGCGCGGTGTCTCGCGGACCGTGCACCTTCCGGATCCGGTGACGGTGCAGCATCCGGTGGCCGTGACGCCTCCGAGGATGACCCCGGTTTCCTCGACGGGGCGCGAAGCCACTTCCCAGACGGTGCGTCCGTCGGATCCGGTGCCGACTGGGTTCAGCTTGCCCACGGGTGCGACTGCGTTCCTCTTCGCCGGACAGGGCACGTTCGAGCCCGCGCTGTTCCTCCGGTTGAAGGCGCTCCAGCCGGAGCTGCGTGGGGAGCTGGCGGCGGTCCTGGAAGCCTGCCGTTCACAGGGCATCGACGTGGGTCCGCTGCTCGCGGCGGAGGACGTCGCGCAGGTGGGCCGGGCTCTGGACGCGGCGCCGCTGTTGGATCAGCTGGGCATCTTCCTGTGTGGCGTGCTGGGAGCCCGGTGGATGGAGCGCCAGGGGACGCGGCCGGACGTGTTCGTCGGTCACAGCTTCGGGGAGATCGCGGCGATGACCGCGGCCGGCGCGATGGACCTGCGCACGGGCGCGGAGGTGGTGTGCCGCCGCATCCGGGCGCTCCAGTCGGTGCCGGACGACCTGGGCACGCTCGCGGCGGTCGCGCTGCCGGAACCGGAGACCCTCCGGGCCGTGGCGGAGAGTGGGGCCAGGACCCTGGAGGTCGCGGGACGCAATCACTCGCGGCAGACCGTGGTCGCGGGGCCTCGTGCGGAGCTGGAGCGGCTTCGCGCGTTCCTGGAGCGGCAGGGCAAGGGCTTCACCTTCATCTCCAGCCGCTACCCGTTCCACCACCCGAGCCTGGCGCCCGCGGTCTCCGCGTTCCGCGCGAGCCTCGCGGACCTGGCCGTGCATCCGGCACTCGGGCCCATCTATTCGCCCATCGAACGGCGGGTGTACGGACGTGACGGATCCGAGCTGGCCCAGGCGCTCGCGTCCCATCTGGTGCGTCCCTTCGACTTTCCGGGCGCGGTGGAGACGCTGGTGAACGCGGGCTGCGCGCGGTTCGTGGACTGCGGCACGGGAGGACGGCTGACGCGCATCGTGCAGCGGATCCTCCCGGCGGACACGTCAATGACGCTGACGTCCGTGGACCGGGCCCTGCCCGTGGATGCGGCGCAGGGAGCCCCGGCCATCGCGGTGGTGTCCCTGGGCTGCATGCTGCCCGGCGGCGCGAAGGATCCGGAGTCGTACTGGCGGAACATCCAGCGTGGCATCAGCGGCATCGTCGACACGGGGCTGAGTCATCCGGACCAGGTGGTGGACTTCGTGGGCCCGGCGGTGACTCCGGACCGCACGTACACGCTGCTCACCGGGCGGGTCCTGGACAGCGACCTCGTGCCGCCCCCGGGCATCACGCCCGAGCGCTTCCAACGCTACGGCCGTGAGCAGCGCCTGCTGGCGATCGCGCTCACCCAGGCAATGGAGTCCTTGAGGTCCACCGCGCCGCGCGAGCCCGGACGCATCCAGTGCCTGCTCGGCTCCACGGCGGACGGTTCTCCCGAGTACGACGACGCGCTGTGCGTCGAGGCGGGAGAGGCCCTGCTGCGAGCGCGGGGAGAGACGGCGCGGGAGTTCTCCACGCTGCTGCGTGAAACCCTGGGTGTCACCGCCACGGCCTCCGAGCTGGCGCCGCACCCGACCCTTCACGCGGTGGTGACGGACGTGGTGGGTTCGGGCGTGTCCACGGTGCTGCTGGACGCGGCCTGTGCCTCCTCGCTCTACGCCATCGCGCTGGGGATGAAGGCGCTGGAGCGCGGCGAGGCCGACCTGGTGCTCGCGGGTGGCGTGTTCTCCCCGGGTCCGGGCAACAGCTGCCTGTTCTCCCAATTCAAGGGGCTCTCCGCGACGGGGAGCCGTCCGTTCGACGAGCGCGCGGATGGCGTCATCTTCGGCGAGGGCGCGGGCGTGGTTGGATTGATGCGCCTGGACGAGGCTGTCGCCTCGGGGCTGAAGGTGCACGCGGTCATCCGTGGCGCGGGGCTCTCCAGCGACGGGCGCAGCAGCTCCGCGAACGTTCCGCGAGCGGACGGACAGGTGGCCGCGATGCAAGCGTGCTACGCGGCGGCGGGCGTTGAACCGGAGTCCATCCAGTACATCGAGGCGCACGGCACGGCCACTCCGGCCGGAGACGCCACCGAGTTGCAGTCGATTGGCCGGGTCTTCGGAGGCAAGCGCAAGGGCCTCCAGCTCGCCAGCGTGAAGGCGCTGATTGGCCATGTCGGGTGGGCCGCGGGTGCGGCTTCGGTCATCAAGCTGTGCAAGGCGCTGGAGCACCGGAGCTTCCCGCCGCAGTCGAGCTTCGACCGTCCGGGTGCGGCGCTGCGGGCGCTCGGGCCGGACTTCGAGGTGGGCACGCGGGAGCAGCCGTGGCCGGAGAACGCGGACCATCCGCGCCGGGCGGCCACGAATGGCTTCGGCTTCGGCGGCACGAACGCGCACCTGCTGCTGGAGGAGTACCGGGGAGGCCCGCTCGCGCTTCAAGCCAGGGCCGGGGCCCCTGCCCGCGAAGAACTGGTGGTGGTGGCCGCGGAGGGGCTGTTCCCGGAGGCGCGCTTCGACGCCAAGGGGCTGCGGCTGCCCGACTCCGTGCGGCTGCTGCCGGACATCACGGAGGACATGGACCTCACGCAGCACCTGGGGCTCATCGTCGCGAGCGACGTCGTGAAGAAGCTCGGAGCCTTTGATTCGCTGCGGACGGGAACTGCCATCGTCCTGGGATTGGAGGGGAAGACGCGCCGGGGTGTGGAGGCCACGCAGCGCGTGCTGGCGGACTCCTTGCGGCGCAGGCTGCGCGAGCACATCCAGCGGTCACGGGACGCGGCGCGGCTCCTGCCGCTGGTGGACCGCCTCCACGCGGCGGTGGGCGCGCTGCGGCCCTCCGGGCCCTACACGCTCCAGGGGATGATGCCCAATGTCACGCCCGGTCGGGTGGCGGGGGTGCTCGACACCAAGGGGCCGAACTTCGTGGTGGACGCGGGTGCCGGCACGCTGGCCGCGTCGCTGCGGGCTTCACGGGCCCTGTTGGACAGCGGCTTCGACCTGGTGCTCGTGGGCAGTGCCCACGTGAAGCGACCGGGTGACGGGCTTGATGGGACCATGCCTGAAGAGGGCATGGCGATGCTGGCCGTGACCACGGTCGCGAAGGCGGAAGCGCGGGGCTTGAAGCCGCTGTGCCATCTGTCGATGTCCGAAGAAGCAGGCACCGGACCGGGCATCACGCTGCCGCCGCATTCCGCCAGGGAGGCCCGGGAGGTGCTGCGCGCGGTGAGGGCCGCCTCAGAAGGACAGGCCTCCACGCTGCGCTTCCACCCCGACGCCACGACCGGCGCGCGGCTGGTACTCCAGCTTCGCCAGCCGAGCAGCAAAAACCTGTCCGACAGTCGGACAGGTTTGGACAGCCCGGGCTGGAAGGCGCTCCCGCCTCAGGCGAGCCGCGAAAACCTGTCGAACAACCGGACAGGTTTGAACAGCCCCGGGCCTGAGAGCCGCCCGCCCCACCCAGGCTCCGGAAACCTGTCCGACAGTCGGACGGGTTCGGAGCACCGCGACGGGGCGGGGCTCCCGCCTAACCCGGACCGAGAAAACCTGTCCGACAGTCGGACAGGTTTGGAGCACCGTGATGGGGCGGGGCTCCCGCGGCAGTCGATCCATGGAAACCTGTCGGACAGTCGGACAGGTTTTGACCGCACCGGACGGGAGGAGGCGCCGCGTCAGCTGAGCCCCGGACGCCTGTCCGACAGTCGGACAGGCTTGAACAGCCCTGGCCCGGAGACGCCTGTCAGGCCTACCGGTGCCGTGCAGGCTCGGGAGGGGGCGGCTCGCGTGGAGGATGCGCGTCCACCGTCGACCTCGGCTCCTGTTCCGGAGGCCACTGACGGCTTCGACCACTCGGCGCCCATCCGCTACCACGCGCCGGTGCTCGTCGAGCGTCCCGCCCGGACGACCGGCACACTGTCCCTGCGTGGCAAGCGCGTGCTGTTCATCGCCCAGGACGAGGCCGTGGCCCGTGAGCTTTCCACCCAGGCCCACGACCTCTGCGGTCCTGAGTTCCGCATCCTGCACACAGGCGTCACCGATGCGGGCCCGCGGATCCATGGCATCGACCTCACCCGGGAGGAGACCGCGGAGGCCGGCCTGGATGCGCTCGGCTTCGAACCTCAGGTCATCGTCTCGGTGTGCCGGATGAACCCGGAAGAGAACGAGTCCTCCGTCGTCGCGGACACGGCCCTGCGTCACGAAGCGCTGGAACTGCTCTTCCTGTCCGCCCGTCGCGCCTACTCGGGCCTGTCCGCTGGCACCGTGTCACTGGCGAGCCTGTGCATCGGTGGCGTCGGTGCGCGCCGGACGCTGCATCCCGTCACCGGCCTCTTCGCCGGCATGCTCAAGTCCCTGGGCCGTGAGGTTCCGGCACGGAGCATCCGCGCCATCGCCACGGGCGTGCTTCCGCTCCGCACGGCGCTCGACCTCGTCGCGTCCGAGCTGGGCACCGGCGACGACACCGGTCCCGTCGAGGTCTGCTTCGATGGCTCCGTCCGCTGCGTCCGGCTGCTTCAGCCCACGGATGTCCCCGCACGGCCCGGCGTCACGCTCACCTCCCAATCCGTGGTCCTGCTCACGGGCGGAGGCCGCGGCGTGACGGCCGTCCTCGCAGGAGCGCTGCTCAAGCGCTACGGCTGCAAGGTCGTCCTCCTGGGACGCAGCGACCCGTCGGATGCCCCCGAGCGCGTGCTCCAGGCTCGCGACGAGGACCTGGGCGCCGTGGAGCGCGAGTTCTACGCGTCCGAGCTCGCCCGTGACAGCTCGGTGCGGATGCCCGCGCTGCGAGCACGCTTCGAGCGCCACCTGGCCGTGCGCGAGCTGCGCGCCACGCTCGATGGACTCATGCGGCTGCCCGGCCAGATGACCTACCGCGCCGCGGACGTCACCCGTCCCGAAGACGTGGACCGAGTGGTGGAGGAGCTGCTGCGCGAACACGGCCGGCTCGACCTGGTGGTCCACGGCGCGGGTACGCAGGTCTCCAAGAAGCTCCACCGGCGCCGGCTCGCGGAGCTGCGCGGCACGCTGGACACCAAGCTCTTGGGCCTGCGCAACCTGCGCGAGTCCTGCGCACGCCGCCTCCCCGCCCCCGTGCCCTTCCATGTCCTGACCTCCGCGTTCAGCTACATCGGCAATGACGGACAGGCGGACTACGGCGCGGCGAACGAGGCGCTGGACCGGCTCTGCGCCTGGGTCAGCGACGCGCGCCAGGACGTGCAGTGGTGCAGCGTGGGGTGGCTCGCCTGGGACGGCATCGGCATGACGCGCGGCTCGGAGTACCGCGTGCTCGGGGCCAGCCGCCGCCTGCGCGGCATCCGCGCCGGGGAGGGCGAAGCGCTCTTCCTCCAGCTGGTGGACGGCCAGCCTGTCCAACCCATCAACGTCCAGCTCACCGAAAGCGAGCGCGCCTTCTATGGCCTGGAGGTCATCGCCGCGCGTCCCACGCGCAGGGACCTCACCGTCGACGCGGCGAGCATCCCGTGCCTGGAGGACCACCTGGTCCGGGGCACGCCCACCCTTCCCGGCGCCTGGGCCCTGGACCTCATGTTCCAGGCCGCCCTGGACGACGCGCGCCCGGAGCTGCGCACCGTCACCATCGAGGACGTGCGCTTCTCCCGCTTCATCCGCGTGAAGCCCGGAGCCCGGCAGTCCCTGCGCGCCGAGTGCACGCCGCTCACCGACGACCCCGGCCAGCACAGCGTGCAGGTCAAGCTCACGGGAGACATCGTCCATGCGTCCGGCGTGGTGCTGGAGAAAGACCTCGTCTTCGCCGAGGCCCGCTTCACGCTGACGGCCGAGCCGCCCCGGACCTCCCCCAAGCTGGAGGCCGCTCGCGCCTCGGGCCACGGCGTGTCCGTGCACGACCCGCACTGCGCCGCGGGCTCCCCCATCGAGCTGCGCCGGATGTTCGACTGCCTGGAGGAGATCCGCCTGGAAGAGGATGCCCGCTTCGCGCGGCTCGGGCTGCCGGAGGCTTCCCGTCAGGCGGGCCAGGGCGTGCCGGCGCTGGTGCTGGACGCGGCCCTGCGCCTCAGCGCGATGCACGTGGAGGGCGTGTCGAACGACGTGTTCGCCCCCGTGGGCGTACAGCGGGCCACGTTCGACCGGGACCTGGTGGCGCATGACGCCAGGTCCCCTCGCCGCCTCACGCTGAAGTCGCTCGCCCCTCGCGTGGAGGGGGACCTGCTCCAGTGCGGCACCGTGGCGGCGCATGACGAAGCCGGCCGTCTGCGGATGCTCATCGAAGGCGGCATCGCCCGCCCCATGGCCTGAAACCCCTTCCTGCCTGAGGCAACCGCCATGAACGACCTCCCTTCTTCCCTTCCCTTCGTCCCGGATGACGCCAAGCGGCTCCGCTCAGAGCTGCGCCGAGTGCTGCCTCCGGAGGCCTTCGAACGGCAACCCCTGCGCGGCGTCGTCGCGCTGTGCCTGGTGCCGGTGGAGGCGGCGCTCATCTGGGTGCTCGGCACCTGGACGCTGCCCCACTGGGCCTGCCTGCTCATCGCCTTCGTGCTGGGCCAGCTCGTCACCGCCGTGGGGCTCGCCGCGCACGAGGCGCTGCACCACTCGGTGTTTCACAGCCGCAAGTGGGAGAACGTGCTGGGCTGGGCGGGCTTCGCGCCCTTCCTGGTGACGCCGGGCAACTGGAGGGCCTGGCACGTGCAGGCCCACCACAGCGCCGCCAACGTCATGGTGCGCGACCCGGACATCCTCCCGCGCAGGACGGACTGGTACACCCAGGGGTTCGCGAAGCTGTTCCACGCCATGTCCCCCGGCTCCGGACACTGGCTGAGCTTCATCAGCTTCAGCCTCTTCTTCACCGCGCAGGGCCAGGCCTTCCTCTGGCACCACTGCCGCCTGCCCGCGTTCCAGCACGTGCACATGCACCGCGTGCGCGAGCGGGTGCTCACGGTGCTCGTCACCGCGGGCTGGGTGGGCCTGGGGTGGGTGCTGGGGCCGAGGGCCGCGTTCTACGCGCTGGTGCTCCCGCTGCTCATCGGGAACGTGACGTTGATGATCTACATCGCCACCAACCACTGGATGCAGCCCGCGTCGGAGGAGACAGACAACCCGTTCGTAAACACCGCCAGCGTGGAGACGCACCCGGTGATGAACTGGCTGCACTTCAACTTCAGCTACCACCAGGAGCACCACATCTTCCCGGCGCAGAGCCCGAAGTACGCCCCGCTCCTGCGCAAGCACCTGCGGGAGCTGAGCCCCCAGGCGTCCATCGTCTATCCGCACCTGCGCGCCCTGCGCACGCTGTACCAGCGCCCGGCGCTCTACTCCGAGGATGGCCAGACGTTGATGGGCCGCGACGGCACGCCGGAGCTGACCACCACGGCGCTGCGCCAGCGGCTCGAAGCCTCATGAGCCAAGGGGCCCGGAACCCCACGCGGTTCCGGGCCCGCGGGCCTCTATCTACCCGGCCAGTCCAGCGCGCCCCGGCTGGTCACCGTGCCGGTGGGCACGCCCAGCACCTGCGCCACGTCCGCGGGCAGGGGGCTGCCGCTGAGGTACGCCGGGCTGGAGGCGCGCACGGCGTAGTTGCGGAGGGCCTGGTTGACGAAGAACGGATCCCCACCCGACGCGAGGTCGTGCCCATGGGACTCCCAGCCGTGGGTCGCGCGCATCGCGGCCAGCGACGTGTAGTTCACGCCGCCCGTGTCCACCCAGTTGATCAGCGACTTCCCGCTGCCACCGGAGCGGTAGTAGCTGTTGAAGTCCATGGCGGAGAAGAACGTGTTCGGCCCCGTGTTGGTGAAGTTGTTGTCCGAGCGCGAGGCCTTGAACGTGGTGATGTTCCCGCCCGACAGGATGTTGTTCACCACCTGCACGTTCACGGTGTCAGGCCCGATGTCCGAGCCGCGCCTGTCCTGCTCGTTGCGCGAATCGTCGTAGACCCACAGGTCGATGGCGGCGTTGTCCACCAGGGTGTTGTTGTAGATCTTCGTGTTCGCCGAGCACGTCTGGATGCCGGCGTACGTGTTGTCGTAGATGAGGTTGGACGCGATGATCCCCGTGTCCGACACCTCGTAGAAGATGCCGATCTTGTTGTTGCGGGAGATGTTGTGGACGATGACGCCGCCGCGGCAGTCCTCGTCACACCAGAAACCCGCGCCGCCCAGGTTGTTCTCGAAGACGTTGCGGCGCACCGTGAAGCCATTCATGTGGGCAATCTTCACGCCCGCCTGCGCGCACGAGCGCGAGCAGTTGGTGCCGAAGCGCTCCGTGTTGTTGGCGTTGACGATGTTCTCCTCCAGGAGCAGCCCGTCCGGGACGACCGTGGAGGAGTTGGTGGAGCCGTTGGAGCCCACGGCGGTGAAGCCGTTGTTCGCGAAGACGGAGCGGCGCACCACGCCGCCCTGGGGCTTGATGCTCAGCGAGCCCGCCGCCATCCGCGTGAAGACGCAGTTCTCCACCAGCGAGTTCGTCGCGCCGATGTACACGGCCGCGCTCGTGGTGCCGCTGTACTCGTTGGTCGCATAGCGCCGGAAGCCCAGGCCCTTGAGCGTATAGCCGGTGTTGCCCAGCACCAGGGCCACGGGGCGCGCGGCGACCTCCACCGTGTGGCCCGTGGGGTTCGTCGCGATGTAGATGCGGCGGTTCGTCCAGTCGTAGAAGAAGTTGCCCGGCGTGGCCTCCGCGAGCGTCTTCACCTCGTGCACGTAGGTCCCGTCGATGAAGACCATCTGCGGGTCGCCCGCGGCGGGGTTCGCCGGGTCGCCATACATGTCGAAGTGAGCGCACGGCCCGGTGTTCGTCGTCGGCTGGGCGTCGTACTTGTACTGGTAGTAGCCGCCGTTGCAGAAGCTGGGCGTGCTCCAGTCCATGTACCAGTGCCCCGCGCCGTCGGACGTCCACGCCGAGGCGGGCTTGACGTCCGTGCCGTCGAACCAGACCTGTTCGTGCGGGTACGCCTGGATGGTCATGGGCTTCGTCGCGACCCGGTAGTTTCCCGCGCCGTTGTTGAGCCAGTCGCGGTACGTGCCACCGCGCACGACGATGGTCCCGCCGGACGGCACCAGCGCGACAGCGCGGCTGATCGTGGCCACCGGCGCCGCCTGCGTCCCCGCGTTGCTGTCATTGCCATTCGTCGCCAGGAAGATGGCGCCCGAGGGGATGGCGTAGTTCGTGTCCGGAATCGTCGTGCCCGAGTTGTCCAGGCCGGTGAGGCCTGGGTTGCCCGCCGGGCCCTGGCCGTCCGGAAGCGCGTAGGTCACGGTCAGCTTCGGACGGTTGGCGAGCGTCGCGGCCTCCGACGAGTCCAGCTCCAGCCCGTCCATGTTCGTGTTGGCGTCCAGCACGAAGCCCTGGTTCGTGGCCGCGTTCGCGACCCAGCCCTGCACGGCCGCGATGCCCGCCGCGTTGAGGTCCACGCCGTAGCTGCCCGTCGCGCCCGGCAGCAGCGTGGCGAAGGAGACAGCGCCCCGGTCCGCCGCGCCGCTCGCGCCAGCCCCGCTCCACGGTGAGCCGGTGGCCGCGAGCGTCCAGGTGGCCTGCCCTTCCGTCCACGCACGGCCCGCGGCGTAGACGAAGTAGCCCTCTCCGGTGGTGGAGTTGCGCACGTTGAAGGACAACCGGACGGCTTGCACCGTCGCGTTCGCGGGGATGGCGCTCACGTCGAAGCGGAGCAGTCCGTTCGTCGTCTTCCCCGAACCCGTGGGGTAGTCACGGTCCAGGCGGATCAACCCGTCCGCCCCCGCGTTGAGGGTGGGGCTGTTCTCCGAGAGCGTGGCGTCCGAAGCGCCGGTGTACGCGGCCGACGGCGAGACCTGCTCCTGGAACGACACCGTCACGGACGCCTCCAGGGCGCTGTCCACGGTGGAGGGGGCGTCCGCGTCCGGCGGTGCCTCGCCGCATGCCACGGCCAGCAGCAGGAGGACCGGCGCGCGGCCCCTGGACATCAAGGAAGGGAGGAAGGACATCAAGAGGGGAACTCCGTTGGGGGATGAAGAACGGAATTCTCTTTAAATCCGCCAAATTGTTGCGCGGGCTTGATGGCGCCCGGGCGGAGGCACAACGTCCCCAGGTCCAATGCGGCCCGAGGCCGACCGCATGCCCGGATGCCGGACGTGAGGGCCCCGCGCCGACAGGCCAGGGCTCACTTTTCACGGAATCATCCGCACCTTGCCTCCCATCGGAGGCAATGGATGCTCACGGAGTCGGTCACAGGCGGTCCCCGCGTGGAAGTCTCTTCCCAGGCCCAGGCCCTTCATGAAGCGAAGGTGGAGGCCATTGCCCGGCAGCTGCGGCAGCGGAAGGGAAAGGGCCCCGCGTCCTTCAAGAAGAAGTCCCCGCCCCACAGCGTCCCCAAGCGGTTCGATGCGCGGCGCCGCGATGAGAAGGTGGACCTGAGCGACCTGGATCAGATCCTCGACATCGACACCGTGGGGATGACCTGCACGGCGGAGCCCGCGGTCACCTTCGACGAGGTGGTGCGCGCGACGCTGCCGCTCGGGCTCATTCCGTACATCGTCCCGGAGCACAAGACCATCACGCTCGGGGGCGCCATCGCGGGGTGCTCCATCGAGTCCATGTCCTTCCGCCAGGGCGGCTTCCACGACACCTGTCTGGAGTACGAGGTCATCACCGCGAAGGGTGAGGTGCTGCGCTGCACGCCCCGCGAGGACCCGCTCCTCTTCGAGATGATGCACGGCTCGTTCGGGACGCTGGGCATCCTGTCGAAGCTGCGCTTCAAGCTCGTGCGCTGCGCGCCCTTCGTCCGCGTGACGAACGAGACGCACGCCTCGCTGGAGTCCTTCCAGCAGGCCATCTGGCACCACTTCCAGGACACCGGCGCGGACTACCTGGACGGGCAGATCTTCTCCCCCACGAAGCACGTGCTGTGCGTGGGCCACTTCGTGGACAGGGCGCCGTACGTCCACCGCTACGACTGGCTCACCGCGTACTGCGAGAGCATCCCGCGCCGGGGCGAGGACTACCTGCCGACGTACGACTACCTCTTCCGCTACAACCGGGGCGTCACGCACGTCAAACCGAAGAACCTCCTGGCGCGGGCGCTGTTCGGAAAGCTCATCCACTCGGACAGCGTGCTGAGGACGGCCAACCGCTTCACCCAGCTGCTGCCGAAGAAGGACCCGCCGGTCATCGTGGACGTCTTCGTCCCCTTCTCGCGCACGGCCGGGTTCATGGACTGGTACCACCGCGAGATGAAGCACTACCCCGTGTGGTGCGTGCCCTTCCGGCGCACGCGCGACTACGAGTGGCTGACGCCGCGGTGGTGGTCCGGGATGAAGGACCCGCTGTTCCTGGACCTGGCCGTGTATGGGATGCCGCAGCCGCCGGGCCGCAACGTCTACAAGGAGCTGGAGGATGAGCTCCAGCGCGTCAACGGCACCAAGACGCTCATCTCGTACAACTACTACGACGAGGAGACGTTCTGGAGCATCTGGAACAGGGACACGTACCAGGCCGTGAAGCAGCGCACGGACCCGGACAACCTCTTCCGGGACCTGTACGTGAAGACGTGCAAGGCGGCGCTGGGCCTGGACTCACCCCAGGCCCACTGAGGCTTCAGCCAATCTCCGTGCGCAGGTTCAGCGGACCGGCGGGGACGCCCACGTCGTGGAGCGCGGGGTCGTCCTTCTCCGTCTGCCAGGCGTTGGCCTCCGTCACGGTCTTGCCGGTCGCCTCGTGGGTGATGGACATCTTGCCGTTGTGGCCCGCGGGGGAAATCTGGCTGGTGTCGAAGCCGCTCCAGCCCGTGCCGGAGTTGGCGAACGTCGCCTCGCCCCACGTCTGACCGGAGTTCGCGCCGGGCTTCGCCGTGCCGTCCTTCGACGCGGCCCACGCGACGCTGCTGTTGGTGTCGAACGCCACCACCTGCGACTGGCCGGGCTGGAGCGTGAAGGTCTTGGGCGTGCTCTTGTCGAAGTTCTGCCCGTCGTTCGGGTTGCCGTTCTCGCCCGTCTTGTTCCAGAGCGTGATGGTCTGCGGCTCGTTCGTCTTGTTGGTGAAGGTGTTCGTGTACTTGAACTGGCCCTTCTGGCCCTCGTCGATGAGCTGCATGTTGCTGTTGTAGGGCGACCCGACGTTGTTATTGGCCAGCCACGGCGCGTTCGCGGGGGCAGGCTCCGTGGAGCCGGCGGACGGAGGACCGAAGCCGGGGCCCGCGTCGCTGTTGTACGTGGGGTGTGAAGGAGCCGCGCCGCCCAGCTTGCTGGGGCCCTGCTCGAAGGAGTCCGCCATGAACATCTGGCGCAGGTCGTTCCGGGGCTGCTGCGCCGGGGAACCTTCCACCACGCCCTGCGCCGGAGCGGCCGCCGGCTTGAGCTGGGAGATGCTCGAGGAAGGCTGGAAGAAGGACGCGCGGTTGAGGGAGGAGATGGACATGCCGGGACCCAAGAGCACGGCACATGCCAGCCCCCGGGCTCCGTGAAATCAGTCACTTGGGCCTGGCGCTCCCCGCTCGTCGCGATGACGCCGATCATCACCTGATGTCTGGCGTCACCAGGCGGCTCAGCCGGCGTGGGCCGCGAACACGTCCCGCAGGCCCGCGATGAGCGCGTCGCCGGGGTACGGCTCGCCCAGCGGCCCCAGCGCGTCGCGCAGCGCTCCGAAGAGCGCGTGGACGTGCCGGGGCTTGTCGCCGTCCCAGTCCAGGTGCCGGGCGATTTGCTGGCTCTGCCCCCGGAACTTTTCCAGCGTCGCGTCATAGGGCGCCGCCGTGGGGATGTTGATGCGCAAGAGGAGCGCCAGCAGCGCGAGGACCTCCGCGAAGTCGTAGCGGTCCGCCTTCGCGTCGTAGAAGGACTCCAGGCGCACGGTCTCCGGCCTGAACCAGTACCCGACGAAGGCCGCCGCCTTCTCGCGGCTGCGCTCCACGTCCACCTGGAGCTGGGCGTGCAGCTCCGGATCCACGTGCGTCACCAGCGACCTGAGGACCGTGACCTTGCTCAAGGCCGTGCTGTCGAAGCGCCGCGTCGGCAGCGTGCGCAGCGGCGTGCCTTCGAAGGTGAGCACCTCCAGCTTCGGCAGCCGCGTGAGGACCTCCGGGAAGTCGAACATGAGCTGGACCTGCCGCCAGCTCCCGAAGGCCCGCCGGACGTCGGCGTACGGGTTGTTGATCAAGTTCACCCGCCGCAGCTCGACGCATCCGGCGAGCGACTCCGGCAACCGCCAGAGGCAGTTGGCCTCCAGGTCCAGGACCCGCAGCTTCTTGAGCTCGCCGATGGACTCCGGCAGTTCCAACAGGCCATTGCTCCGCAGGTCCAGCTCGCGCAGCTCCGTGAGCTGCCCCAGTTCTTCCGGGAGCACGCGGAGTTCGTTGCTGCGCAGGTTGAGCTTCTCCAGCTTGCGGAACAGGAAGAGTTCCTCTGGCAGGGACGTGAGCCCCTTGTCCTCCAGAGTGAGGCTCTTGACCTTGTCAGGCTCCGCCATCTTCTTCGCGACGAGCTGACGGAACGCCTCCCGGATGCTGGTGAACGTGTCGCGAGCGACGGGCTTGCCCGTCGCCAGCCGGGTCCGCAGCTTCTCCAGATCGACGCGGCCGTCCCTCACCACCGCCGGGACGAAGACGCCCTTGCCTTCATAGGGGTCCTTCACGTCCTCCACCCCGCCGGCCACCGCGAACACCTTCGAGTCCTGGCCCAGATAGCGGTGCGCATCGACCGCGCCCGCGACCTGGAAGGAGTAATGCGAGGCCAGGGTGCGGGCCTTGAGGTTGCCGCCCACGGAGACGCTGCCATGGTTGTAGACCGCCACCAGGTCTTCAGTCGTCAGGTCGCCGGAGACGTGAAGCCGGGCACCGCCGATCGCGATGCGCTTCGCGACGAGGTTGCCGTGCACCTGGAGGAACGGCCCGAAGTCGTTCTCCCAGTTGAGCACACAGCCTTCAACGGTGAGGTCACCTCGCACGATGAGGCCGGTGAACGGAGGCTCATCCTCGTCGTCCTGCGCGAAGATTCCCTGGCGGAAGTCCAGCCTCAGGTCGTAGGGCATGACGACCTTCCCGGTGAGGACGAGCACGCGGTCCGAGTCATCCTCGCGATTGCCAGGCGCCTTCACCTCGTCGCGAACCTGGGACCAGGTGAGGATTTCGAACGGCAGGTCGCGGGCGGGAGACGGGGATGCCTTCTTCATCATGGACCCGACCTCTACTCCATCAAAAGGCGGACTCGATGTGACAACGGCGGCCATGGCGAAGCACTGGGTGTCCGACCAGGCCTGCTCGTAGTGGACCGCTGCCTCCAGCTATTGGGCGGATACGGTTATATGACGGGATACCGTCCCAGTAGCCCCTCCCTTCTCACAAGGAGGCTCCCCGTGAGCCAGGAAGCATTCATCTTCGACGCCGTCCGTACCCCTCGCGGCAAGGGCAAGAAGGGCGCCCTGCACGGCACCAAGCCGGTGTCGCTGCTCGTCGGCCTGGTGGACGCGCTCAAGCAGCGCCACCCGAACCTGGACCCGAAGCTCATCGACGACGTGGTGCTGGGCGTGGTGTCCCCCGTGGGAGACCAGGGCGCGGACATCGCGCGCACGCTGGTGCTGGCCGCGGGCCTGCCGGAGACCACCGGCGGCGTGCAGCTCAACCGCTTCTGCGCCTCCGGCCTGACGGCGGTGAACATGGCCGCGCAGCAGGTGCGCTCCGGCTGGGAGCACCTGGTCATCGCGGGCGGCGTGGAGAGCATGTCCCGCGTCCCCATGGGCTCCGACGGCGGCGCGTGGGCCATGGACCCCGCCACCAACTACGACACCTACTTCGTGCCCCAGGGCATCTCCGCGGACCTCATCGCGACCCTGGAGGGCTTCACCCGCGAGGACGTGGACCGCTACGCCGTGCGCTCGCAGGAGCGCGCCGCCCACGCGTGGAAGAACGGCTACTTCCAGAAGTCCGTCGTCCCCGTGGTGGACCAGAACGGGCTCACCGTGCTGGCCCACGATGAGTACATGCGCCCGGACTCCACCGTGGCCTCGCTGGGCCAGCTGAACCCGGCCTTCTCCACCATGGGGGAGATGGGCGGCTTCGACGCGGTGGCGCTCCAGAAGTACCACGCGGTGGAGCGCATCCATCACGTGCACACGCCGGGCAACTCCTCCGGCATCGTGGACGGCGCGGCGCTGGTGCTGGTGGGTTCGGAGAAGGTGGGCAAGACGCTGGGGCTCAAGCCGCGCGCGCGCATCGCCGCCGTGGCCACCTCCGGCGCGGAGCCCACCATCATGCTCACCGGCCCGCTGCCGGCCACCCGCAAGCTGCTGGACATCGCGGGGCTGTCCGTGAAGGACATCGACCTCTTCGAGCTCAACGAGGCCTTCGCCTCCGTGGTGCTCAAGTACCAGAAGGACCTGGACATCCCGGACGACAAGCTCAACGTCAACGGCGGTGCCATCGCCATGGGGCACCCGCTGGGCGCCACCGGCGCCATGATTCTTGGAACCGTGGTGGATGAGCTGGAGCGGCGCAACGCGCGCCGCGCGGTCGTCACCCTGTGCGTCGGCGGCGGGATGGGTGTGGCCACCCTCGTCGAGCGCGTCTGACCCTTCCCTCCCCCTTTCAAAGACCTTCGAGCGAACACCATGAGCGAACAGAACACCCTGCGCTGGGAACAGGACGCGGACGGCATCGTCGTCTTGACGATGGACGACCCCTCCCAGTCCGCCAACACCATGAACGCCGCCTACGTGAAGTCCATGCGCGCGGCCGTGGACCGGCTGGTGAAGGAGAAGGCCTCCATCACCGGCGTCGTCATCACCTCCGCCAAGAAGACCTTCTTCGCGGGCGGCGACCTCAAAGACCTGCGCGATGTGAAGAAGGAAGCTGCGAAGCAGGTCTTCGACCTGGGCCAGGAGATCAAGGCGCAGCTGCGCACGCTGGAGACCTTCGGCAAGCCGGTGGTCGCGGCCATCAACGGCGCGGCGCTGGGCGGCGGGCTGGAGATCGCCCTCGCGTGCCACCGCCGCATCATCGCGGACGTGAAGGGCGCGCAGGTGGGCCTGCCCGAGGTGACGCTGGGCCTGTTGCCCGGTGGCGGCGGCGTGGTGCGCACGGTGCGCATGCTGGGCATCACGGACGCGCTGATGAAGGTGCTGCTCCAGGGCCAGAAGTACCGCCCGCAGGAGGCGAAGGAGCTGGGGCTGGTGCATGAGGTGGTGCCGTCCGTGGACGCGCTCCTCCCCGCGGCGAAGGCGTGGGTGAAGGCGAACCCGAACGCGCAGCAGCCGTGGGACCAGAAGGGCTACAAGATTCCCGGAGGCACGCCGTCCCACCCGGCGTTCGCGGCGAACCTGCCCGCCTTCCCCGCCAACCTGCGCAAGCAGCTCAAGGGCACGAACATGCCCGCGCCGCGCGCCATCATGGCGGTGGCGGTGGAGAGCACGCAGGTGGACGTGGACACGGCGTTCACCATCGAGTCGCGCTACTTCACGGAGCTCGTCGTCGGCCAGGTCGCGAAGAACATGATTCAGGCGTTCTTCTTCGACATGCAGCACATCAGCTCCGGCGGCGGCCGCCCCAAGGGCCATCCGCAGCACACCGCCAAGAAGGTGGGCGTGCTGGGCGCGGGCATGATGGGCGCGGGCATCGCGTACGTGTGCGCCAAGGCCGGCATCGACGTGGTGCTCAAGGACGTGAGCCTCGCCTCGGCGGAGAAGGGCAAGGGCTACTCCGTCAAGCTGGTGGAGAAGGCCGTCGCCAAGGGCTCCGTCACGAAGGAGAAGGGAGACGCGCTGCTGGCGCGCATCACCCCGGCGGAGGACCCGGCCGCGCTCGCGGGCTGCGACCTGGTCATCGAGGCCGTCTTCGAGGACGTGAAGCTCAAGCACAAGGTGTTCCAGGAGATTCAGGGCGTGGTGGCCCCGGACGCGGTGCTGGCGTCCAACACCTCCACCCTGCCCATCACCCTGCTCGCGGAGGGCGTGTCGCGGCCGCCGGACTTCGTCGGCATGCACTTCTTCTCCCCCGTGGACAAGATGCCGCTCCTGGAGCTCATCGCCGGGAAGCAGACGAGCGACGCGACGCTGGCGAAGGCCATCGACATCGCGGTGCAGATTGGCAAGACGCCCATCGTCGTCAATGACAGCCGGGGCTTCTTCACCAGCCGCGTCATCGGCACGTTCCTCAACGAGGCCATCGCCATGGTGGGCGAGGGCATCGCGCCCGCGTCCATCGAGCAGGCGGGACTCCAGGCGGGCTACCCCGCCGCCCCGCTCCAGCTGGTGGACGAATTGACGCTGACGCTGCCCCGGAAGATCCGCCAGGAGACGAAGGCGGCCATGGAGGCCGCGGGCCAGCCGTGGGTGGACCACGGCAGCTACGCGGTGATGGACGCGCTCATCGACCAGCACGGGCGCAAGGGCCGCTCCACCGGGGGCGGGTTCTACGACTACGCGGACGGCAAGCGCACGAACCTGTGGCCGGGGCTGACGCAGCACTTCACGAAGCCCGGCCACACCATCCCCTTCGAGGACATGAAGGAGCGGATGCTCTTCGCGGAGGCCATCGACACGGTGCGCTGCTTCGACGAGGGCGTGCTGCGCTCGGTGGCGGACGTGAACGTGGGCTCCATCCTGGGCATCGGCTTCCCGCCCTGGACGGGCGGCGTCGTGCAGTACATCAACGGCTACGAGGGCCCCACCGGCACCGGCCCGCGCGGCTTCGTCCAGCGCGCGCGCCAGCTGGCGGAGCGCTACGGCAAGCACTTCCTGCCGCCCGCGTCCCTGGTGGCGAAGGCGGAGCGCGGAGAGCGGCTCGAATAGCCCCGGTCGCCCCATGAGGATGCGGCGGGAGCATGACGTGGAGACACGGGTCGCAAGGCAGCGCACCTGTTTCGAAACCCGCGTCACGCTCCCGCCAGAGGCGGCTCCGGGAGGTTCAATACGCAGCGCGTTGGCCTGCCGGACTCGCGGTAGGGGCTCCGACCTGCCGGGTCCTTGCCTTGTCCCAGACGCCTGGCCGGTTTGACTGGCAAACATGAGCAGTCATTTGATTGATGCATGCTCAATCAAACCCCGGAGTACCAGTCCTGCATCCAGAGTTCCGAAAAGGTGTCCTGGCGAATTGATGAGCTGCTGCCCAAGGACACCGTGCTCGACTTCAGCCACCGCTTCCTGTCGGACGCGCTGACGGGGACGGAGGCCATCCCGTTCCTGAGCACGGAGGAGCGGCTGCTCCTCAATCAGATCCGCTCCAACAGCTACGCCCACCTGTTCCTGTTCCTGGAGGAGTACGCCGTCGCCCTGGCCGCGCAGCGCGCCGGGCTGGAGCTGCACGGGAACCCGACGCACATGCGTGCGCTGCTGCGCTTCACCGAGGAGGAGCTGAAGCACCAGCAGCTCTTCGCGCGCTTCACCGGCGCGTTCGCGAAGGGGTTCAAGGTCGCGCCGGCGCTGCTCGACAACCAGGTGGAGGTGGCGCGCGCCATCATGGCGAAGTCGAACCTGGGGGTGCTCATCTTCAACCTGCACATGGAGCTGATGACGCAGCAGCACTACCAGGAGACGGTCCGCTCCAACAAAGACGAGTCGTTGGACCCGCTGTTCTGCAACCTGCTCAAGCACCACTGGCTGGAGGAGGCGCAGCACACGCGGCTGGACTTCCTGGAGGCCCAGAAGATCCTCGCCGAATCGCCCGGGTCCCTGGACGCGGCGCTGGCGGAATACACGGAGCTGCTCCAGGCGCTGCGGGGGACGCTGAACGCCCAGCTCGCGCTGGATCTCCAGACGCTGGAGAAGGCGGTGGGGCGCACGTTCACGCCCGAGGAGCGCCAGCAGCTGCACGAATCGCAGGAGCGCTCCTACGTCTGGGGTTTCATCGGGATGGGGATGAAGGCGCCCCTCTTCCTCTCCCGCCTGCGCGCGCTCTCCCCTGTCGCCGAGCAGCGCGTGCTGGAGCTGGCCCCCACGTACTATTGCGCTTGAGCCGGGCCCGGCGGGGAGGGCCTTCTGCCCTCCCCGCGAGAAGGCTCAGAGCACGTTCGCCTTGGCCTGCTGCGCCTTGATGAAGACCTCGCGCAGGCGGGTGGCGACCTTGGGCATCACGTCCTCGAAGGCGAACTCGGCGGACTGCCGCAGGGCCTCCTGGCCCGCGGCGGCTCCGCCCAGCCACGCGGAGGCGCCCTTGCTCTTCTGGGACGCGCCCTCGAACAGGTCGCTCATCTGGACGGTGTCCTGGCCCCCCTTGGAGCGGACCGTCAGCTTCAGCTCCGACACGAAGCCGCCGGCGTGGACGTCGAAGAATTGGATCTCCGGGATGATGAGCACGTCCGCGTCGCCCAGGTCGTCCGGGCTGGAGGCCTCCTGGACGGACTGGAAGACGGTGCCCATCATCTGCGGGAAGCTGCGCGTGAGCGCTTCACCAATGGTGATGTTCCAGGTGTGCGCGGCCCCCAGCGCGAAGTAGCTGTCCGAGTCGATGCGCGCCTTCTGCTCCGGAGAGATGAAGTAGCGCGCACGGAGCGCCAGCGGCGTCCCGGCGTTGGACATGGGCGCGGGGCTCGGGCGCACCTGGTGGGTACAACCGACGCACGCGAGCAGCGCAAGCAAAGGCAGCACAAGGTTTTTGGGCATGGCGGCTTCTTAGCCCACCCGGCCCGGCCTCCCAATCCCACCTGGGGACGATACCCATGCGACGAGAAGGTATGTCCAGACCCAGGGGGCCTGGACACCCGTCACGCCGCCGTCACGCCTGCCATCGGAGGCTCTGCACGATGACAGACACCCGGGGTGAGCTGGCATTGAGGCGTGGAGGAAGGCCGATGGCGTTCCGACAAGAGCTGTTCGACTCCGCGCCCATCCGGGTGCGGGTGGTGGAGGGCGCCTCCGAAACGCGGCGCTTCGTGCCGCCGCACCTGGAGGCGGACGCGGACGTGTCCATCGCCGGAGTCCACGACGCGGGAGGCGCCGCCGTGGAGGCGCTGCGGCGCGAGCCCGCGGACATCCTCTTCCTGGACGTGGACCTGGAGGACCTGGACGGCTTCCAGGTCCTCCACGAAGCGGGCAGCGCTGGTGAAGACGCTGCCCGAGCCCTCCCCTGCCCCGCGCTACCTGGAGCGGCTGGTCATCCGCGAGGTGGGCCGGGTGACGCTGCTGCCCGTGGAGGACGTGGATTGGATTTCAGCGGAGGACAACTACGTCCAGGTGCACGTGGGCGGCCCCGGCCACCTGCTGCGTCAGCCGCTGCGCGAGCTGGAGGCCCGGTTGGATCCCGAGCGCTTCGTGCGCATCCACCGCTCCACGCTCGTCAACCTCCAGCGCGTCCAGGAGCTGCGCCCGCTGCTCCATGGCGAATACCAGGTCATCCTGCGCGACCGCACCACGCTGAAGCTCAGCCGCGGCTACCGCGAGCGCCTGGGCCCGCTGCTGGCGCAGGGGTGAAGGGGGCGACCTCCGCCGACGCGGCCTGGAGCCGGCATCGCGCCTCGGCGGCCCGCGCCTGCGCGGCCTCCGCGTGCCGCCCCAGCGACTGCATGAGGGACGCGGCGCGCGCGTAGTGCCCCGCCGCCAGCTCCGGAGGCAGCACCTGTTCGTCGGAGCGCGCGGACGCCAGCAGGTGCGGCAGCGCATGCTCCGTCCAGCCCGCCCCCAGCCAGTGGTGCGCCAGGAGGATGGAAGGCGCGCCGTCCTCCTCGAAAAGCGCGGCGAGCCGGGCGTGCAGCCCGCGCTCCTCGCCGGACCCCATCCCCGCCCGCACCGCCTCCATCACCAGGTCGTGGCTGAAGCGCTCGCCCAGCAGGACCTGCGCCGCCTCCAGCTCCGCCAGGGCCTCGTGCGCCTCCGCCGGTGTCACCTGGAGCCCCCGGGGCACCAGCGAGGCCCGGAAGAAGGCCCCGGCCAGCGCCGCGAGCCGCGCGCACTGGAGCGCCACCGGGGACAGCCCCTCCAGCCGCCACTGGATGAGCGGGCCCACGCGGCCGGGAGGCGGCAGCCGCTGGGGCCACTCGCGCTGGAGCGAGTCCGTCTCCAGCAGGTGCTTCAGCGTCTCCACCACGTACAGGGGATTGCCGCCCGTGTAGCGGGCCAGGGCCTCCACGTGCGCCTCCGCGCCCGGCAGCCCCATGGCGGCCACCATGCGCCGCACGTCCTCGTCCGTCAGCGCGTCCACCTCCACGATGCGCGCGAGCCCCGCGTCGACGAGCCGTGACACGTGCATCCGCGCCTCGGGCGACAGCTCGCCCCTGCGGTAGCAGTCGATGAAGCGCAGGCTCCGGCCGCCCGGAGGCGCCGTGTCCGCCAGCCGCTAGAACGCGAAGGTGAAGGCCCGGGCGCTGGCCGCGTCCCAGTACTGCACGTCATCCGCGACGCTGATGTCCTCGTGCTCGTGGAGCAGCTGGAGCGCCGCCACGATGGCGTCATAGAAGCGCAGCATGCCGGCCCCGGACGCCAGCGGCGGCAAGAGCCGCGGCTCTCCCAGCTCCGGGAGGATGCGCGACAGCTCCGTGCGCACCCAGTCCGGCAGCTTCACGTCCGGCCAGCGCCGCAGCTGCGTGCGGAAGGCGCGCCTGGGAAGCGAACGGCACGTCCCGGTCCCCGGCCCGCGCATCGATGCGTCCCCAGCGGCCCTGCGTGGCCGCGAACTCCTCCGCGAGCCGGGACTTGCCGCTGCCGGGCTCGCCGGAGATGAACAGCAATTGGCCCGCCTCCCAGCCCGCCTCCAGCTGCCGCCACGCGGCCTCCCGGCCCACCAGCACGGGAGGCCGCAGCACGGACAGCGGCAGCGCGAAGCGCGTGGCCAGAGCGGAGCGCGGGCGCGCCGGGGTCTGCTCCACCTCCCGCACCAGGGCGAGCGTCTCCGGCATGGGGGTGACGCCCAGCTCCCGGTCCAGCACGTCGCGCAGGTGCTCGAAGGTCGCGAGCGCCGCGCCCCGATCCCCCTGGAGGTACTGCAGCCGGATGAGGTGACGGCCGGCCTGCTCGGATTCGGGCTCCTGCCGCGCCCATGCCCGGGCCAGCCCCAGGGCCGCGCTCCAGTCCCCCGCGGCGGTGAGCTGCGTGATGCGGGCCTCGCGCGCCTCGCGCACCCACCCCGCGATGCCAGCGCGGGCGCCGTCCAGCCAGCGCGCCAGCTCCGGACAGTCATCGAAGCCGAAGCCGGCCAGGAGCGTGCTGTCCTCCGCGTCGACGCACGACAGGGCCTCCGTGTGGGCGCGGGCCTCGGAGGCGGCCTTGAGGCACGCGGCGTCCACCGTCGACGGTGCGCTCAGGGCCAGCCGTTCGGCGTCGCCCTCCACCAGCGACTCCTCCCCCGTGGCGAGCCGCAGCCGGCGCAGCAGCTGCCGCAGGTTGCCGCGCACGGTGGTGGGCGACGAGTCCGGCCACAGGAGGGAGGCGAGCGGGAACTTGGGCGAGGGCCCCTGCAATGCCAGCCACGCCAGCAGCGCCGCGGTGCGCCGCTCCAATCGCACCCGCTGCCCGTCAGGGCCGCACAGCCGCGCCAATCCCAGGACCTGCACCCGCCATTCCCTGCCATCCACCGGAAGTCGCCCAGGCGTCGCGTCGTCGTTCGAACGGCGCACTTTATATCGGCGGGCCAACGCCAGAGGCCCTTCATCCCCTCGCGGCGGCCATGGCGCCAGGAGGCACCATCTGTCGCCAGACGTGGGAGCAAGCCTCCGTCAGCCCATCCCGTCTGGAAATGGGCCACGGCCAGACGGGCGTTGGAGCGCTGGTGAAGGCCCCCGTGAAGCCTGGAGCCGCGCACGGCCCATGCGCATTCATTCCCCATGCTGGCCTTTCGACAGTGCGGCCTCACGTTGCTGTCGCTGTCCGTGGCCTGGCCGGTGTTCGCGGCCGGCCCCACGGCCTGGGGCGAAGGCATGATGGTGAAGGTCCGGCCGGACGACACCGCACCCGGCACCGCCACGGAGGTCCGGCTCACCGCCGCGCGCAACGAGTTCGTCTCCTTCCAGGTGGCGCTGCACGGCGGAGACACCGGCCTGAAGGGCGTGCACGCCCGCCTGCCCGCGCTGGAGGGCCCGGGCTCCAAGACGCTCACGGGGCCGGACGTGATGCTGTACCGGCAGACGTACCTCACCACGCGGCAGGCGTCCGTCCCCGGTCAGCCCGTGGGGCGTTGGCCGGACGGGCTGGTGCCGGAGACGGATGAGATTGCCCGCGAGGCGCGCAATGCCTTCCCCTTCGACGTGCCCGCGCGGGAGGCACGCGCCCTCTGGGTGGACGTGCACGTGCCCGCGGACGCGCCGCCCGGCGAGTACTCGGGCACGGTGACGGTGGAGGCGGACGGAGGCTTCCAGCGGCAGGTGACGGCGAGGCTGACGGTGGTGGACGCGCGGATGCCCGGCACGGCCTCGCTGGCCTCGGCGTTCCCGCTGTCGCCGGGGCAGGTGTGCCTCGCGCACCTGGGGCACGCGGACTGCTCGCACGCGGAACTGCAGCCGTTGCTCGTGCGCTACCAGCGGCTGGCGCTGGAGCACCGGCTCACGCTGCCCAAGCTCTTCGCCAGGATGTCCGGGCCCCAGGCGTGGAGCGAGTTCGACGCGACCTGGGGGCCCCTGCTGGACGGCACCGCGCCCACGCGGCTGTCCGGCGCGCGGATGACGAGCCTGGAGTACACCGGGCCCCTCACCGGCGCGGGGCTGGCGGACTTCACCACGCACCTGCGCGAGCGCGGCTGGTTGGACCGGGCCTATGCGCGCATCGGCGACGAGCCGCCCCACGGCTCCACCTTCGAGCAGGTGCAGGCCGCGGGGACGCTGGTGCGGCAGGCCGCGCCCGGCCTTCGCACCCTGCTGACGACGAACTCCATCAACCTGGAGGCCTACGCCCTGGGGCCCCTGGTGGACATCGTGGTGCCCCTGGTGAACCACCTGGAGGGCACGGAGCCGGGCTTCGTGGGAGACCAGACCGCGACCTACGGGAGCTTCCTCTCCCGTCCCGGAACCGAGTTGTGGACGTATCAGAGTTGCATGAGCCACGGCTGTGCGCCCGGCTTCCCCATGCCGGAGAACCAGCCGGGGGCGGGCTGGCCTTCGTACCTGGTGGACCGGCCCTCGGCGAAGGCCCGCGCCATGGAGTGGCTGACCTTCCTCTTCGGCGGCACGGGTGAGCTGTATTACGAGATGGCGTTGATGCTGCCCACGGCGTGGACGGACCAGTTCCACTTCAATGGCAACGGGGACGGGACGCTGTTCTACCCGGGCACGCCGGCTGTGATTGGCGGGACGACGGACGTGCCGCTGGCGTCACTGCGCCTGAAGCTCATCCGCCAGGGGATGCAGGACTACGAATGGCTCAAGGCGGTGAGCGACGCGGGAGACCCGGCCTTCGCGCACCAGGTGGCGCGGGAGCTGATTCCCACCGCGTGGCAGGTGCCGGACGACGGCGCCGCGTTCGATGCCGCGCGGCTGCGGCTCATCCAGCGCTACCAGGAGTTGACGCAAGGCAATCCGGCCGCGCCACGCATGGGCGCGGAGCCGGGGGATGCACCGGTGACGAAGAAGCCCGTGGCTCCGAACGTGCCAGGCGCCACGGGCGGCTGCGGTGCGGTTTCTGGCGCTCCGGTGGCGGGCCCCCTGCTGTGGGCGCTCTGGACGCTGGGCAGGAGACGCTCGTGCCGCCTCCCTACGCGGCCGAGCGCGAACGCCGGCGGCGCGTCATGCCCCAGGCGAACATCAGCAGCCCGCTCCAGCTGAGGCCCGCGGAGGTGCTCGCGCCACAGCCGAAACCTCCGGCAGGGGACGGTTCGTCGGGAGGCTGGACGCGCGCGGTGACACGCACCGGGAAGGTGCACGTGGCGCTGTTGCCCGAGGCATCCGTCGCGGTGGCCGTCACCAGCGTCGTTCCCACGGGGAACACCGCGCCGGACGCGTGGCTGTAGCTCAGCGTGGGGACGGAGACCGCGTCCTGCGCGATGGCCGCCGGGTAGTCCACGGCCAGGCCCTCTGGAGGCGCATCCTCCTTCTGCACCAGCGAGGGACAGGTGACCACCGGCTCGGTGGTGTCCTGGACGGTGATGGTGAAGGCGCAGGACGCCGAGTTGCCCGCGTCATCCGTGGCGGAGAGGACGACCTCGGTCGTGCCTGGCGGGAAGAGGCTCCCGGTGGGATGGCTCAGCGACACGCTGGGAGACACCGTCACCGTGTCGTGCGGGGTGGCCACGAAGAAGTCGACCCGGGTGCCCATGGCGTCCCGGGCCTCGACGGCCCTCGGAGCCGGGCAACCCACCTTTGGTGGCGTGGTGTCGCGCACCGTGACGGTGAAGGCGCATTGGCTGGTGTTGCCCGCCGCGTCCGTCGCCGTCGCGGTGACACGGGTGATGCCTGGCGGGAAGAGCGACCCGGGCGCATGGCTGACCACGAGCTCCGGCGTGGGCGTGACCGCATCCACGGCCGAGGGGGCCACGAAGTCCACGATGGCACCGGTGGGCCCCGTCGCCTCGGCGACGACGTTCGCGCCACACGTCAGGACCGGAGCCGTCCTGTCGAGCACCACCACGAAGAAGGCACAGCCGGAGGTGTTGCCGGCCTCGTCCGTCGCGGTGGCGACCACGCGCGTGGAGCCGACGGGGAAGACAGCGCCGCTGGCATGGCTCAACTCCACCTGGAGCGGGGCCGTGACCGCGTCCGTGGCCGTGGGGGTCGCGAACGTGACCGTGGCGCCGGAGGGGCCCGTCGCCTCGACCACCACCTCCGGGCCGCACGTCACGGACGGCGCCTGCGTGTCGCGCACGGTGACGAAGAAGGAACAGGTGTCCGTGCGGCCCAGCCCGTCCGTGACGGTGGCGCTCACGGACGTCGAGCCCAGCGGGAACTCCGTCCCGGAGACCTGGCTGTACGTCACGGAGAGCGGCCCGCGTCCAGCGGGCGTCGCGGCCGGGTACACGACGGAGGCGCCCCGGGCGCTGGTGGCCTCCGCCAGGACCGGCGAGGGACAGGTGACCTTTGGAGGAGGCGGCAGGGACACGGTCACGGTGAACGTGCACGAAGCACTGTTGCCCGCGCCGTCGGTCGCACGGACCCGCACCTGCGTGTCGCCCACGCCGAAGTGCGAGCCCGACGCGGCGCTGTACTCCACCGTGACGTCCGACACCGGATCCGAAGCGCTCGCGGCCGCGTAGGTGACATTGGCGCCCTGGAGGCTCGTGGCCTCCACCGCGAGGTCCGCCGGACAGGACAGCGAGGGCGGCGTCGTGTCCCGCACGGTGACAGGGATGGCACACGAGGCGGAGTTGCCCGCCGCGTCCTTCGCCGTGGCCATCACTTGCGTGGTGCCCACGGGGAACGTGCTGCCGCGCTCGTGGCTCAACGTCAGCGCGGGCGCCGACGTGACGGCATCCGTGACCGTGGGGGCCGGGAAGTCCACCGGGGCCCCGGTGCGGCCCACGGCCTCCACCACCACCTCACCCGGGCACGTGAGCACCGGCGCGGTGGTGTCGCGCACGGTGATGGAGAAGCCACAGGAGGCAGAGCGCCCGGCACCATCCAACAGCGAGGCGGTGACAGCGGTGCCTCCCAGCGCGAACACGCTCCCGGACGCCTGGCTGTACGTCACCGCGAGCGGAGGCTGGCCCGTGGCACTCGCGGCCGGGTAGCTGACAGGCACGCCCGAAGCGCTGGTGGCCTCGGCGACCACGTCCCCCGGGCAGGTGAGGGTCGCGGGCGGATAGGTGCAGGTGCCGCTCCCGCACGTTCCGCCCACGCACGCGCTCGAACAGCAGACGCCCTCCACGCAGAAGCGGCTGGTGCAGTCCGGATTGCTGCCGCACTTCGCCCCGTTCGCGGGGTCGTACACCAGCCGGAACCTCACCCGGAACTGGCCCGGCATCCAGTCATGGGGTTCGTACACCGCGAGGAAGCGCCCACGGCCCCAGGAGGCCAGCGAGAGCGGCGTCGTGTTCACCACGGTCAGGTCCAGCGGGGTCATGTTGGACAGGAAGAACCGCGACGCGTCGACCTGGGACAGGTCGGGCGCCAGCCGTCCACCCATGAGCTGGAGACTGGTCGGCGTGACCTCCCGCCAGACGAGCAGATAGACATTGCCGTCGAAGGCCACCGCGGGCACCTCCTTGGAGATGCTGGTGTTCGCGAAGAACGACCGGCCCCCGTTGTCCAGGACCGCGCCGTCCTGGGCCCGGACCCGCGCGCCGTAGACCTCGGACCGGGCGCCGCTCTTCTGGTCGGTCCACACCGTCAGGAAGTGGCTTCCATCGAAGGCCACGGCGGGGGTCCGCTGCGCTTCGGCGCGGGTCGTGATGGGAAGGCTCGGGCTGTCCACCACGATGCCGTCCGAGGCGCGCACCCGTGCGCCATGGATGTCTGGATTGGTGCTGCCATTGCGCTCATCCGTCCAGGCCACCAGGAAATAGCCCGCGCCAAAGGCAGTCGCGGGACTGCTTTCGTTGAAGCTCCCCGTCGCCACCGCGATGCCGTCGGCGTCCAGCACGGCGCCGTCCGACGCCCGGATCCGCGCGCCATATACGTCGGTCCCGGTCCCGTTCCGGGAATCCTCCCACGTCACGAAGAAGAGCCCGTCCCCAGAAGCCACCTTCGGGTTCCCCTGGGGCTGGGCCGCGGCGCTGATGATGAGGTCGGGCGCGTCCAGCACCGCGCCATCCGACTCGCGGATGCGCACGCCGTGGATGTCCCCGTCCGGGCTGCCCAGCGCGCTGGCCCTCCACGTCACCAGGAACCGCCCTTCCGCGAAGGCGACGGAGGGCGTGCTCCGGCTGCGGCTCCCCGTGCCGAGGCGAACGGGTTTCGGGTGGAGCAGCGCGCCGTCCGTTGCCCGCAGGCGCATCCCGTAGATGCTGGAGACGCCAGAGAGGTCCCGGTCATCGCTCCAGACCACGAGGTAGCTCTGCGTGCCCGCGGCCACCACGGCATCGACCTCCGCGTTGTTCGCGGCGGAGAGCAACAGCGAAGGGGTGTCGAGCACCACGAAGTCCGACGCCCGCACCCGCACGCCGTAGATGTCCTGGAGCACTTCGGTCCTGTGCTCCCAGACCACCAGGAAGCGGGTCCCATCGAAGAGGACGGAGGGAGACTGCTTGTCCAGGGAGACGGACGTGGACAGCAGGACGCCCCCTGGATCCAGCAGCGCGCCATCCGCCTGCACCCGCCGGCCCAGGATGTCGGCCTGCTTGCGCCACACGACCAGGAAGCGGCTTCCGTCCGAGGCCACGGCGCTCGACTCCTGCGCCGTCGTGCCGCCCGTGGCGATGGCCAGCCCCTGCGGATCCAGCACCACGCCGTCCGAGCCCCTGACCCGCGCGCCGAAGGTGCCCGTCACACCGTCCCGGGCGTCATCCCAGGTCACGAGGAAGGTCCCGGCCATGGAGGCGATGGAGGGATGGGATTGTCCGCCCGCCGCCGTGGAGATGGGGATGCCCGCCGGATCCAGCACCGTTCCCGCGGCATCGACGCGGGCGCCATAGAGGTCGTCCGACATTGGGTCGTTCCGGGAATCACTCCAGGCCACCAGGAAGCGGCTGCCATCGAAGCTCACGGCGGGCGAGCCCTGGGCGCCGGGCCCGGTGCCAATGGGAATGCCGGCCGGATCGAGGACCACGCCATCCGACGCCCTCACCCGCGTGCCGTAGACGTCGCCGGGGGTCCCGTTCCGGGAGTCGTTCCAGACCACGAGGTACTGGGTCCCGTCGAAGGCCATCGCCGACGAGGACTGCCCCCCGGCGGCGGTGGAGAGGGAGAAGACGGAGCCCAGGCGCGAGCCGCTGGAGATTTCGTACCGCGCGCCCTTCACGGAACCGCTTTCATCCCAGGTCACCAGGAAGTTGCGTCCATCGGTGGCCACGGAGGGATGGGACTGGTTGTTGGGACCCGTCGCCAGGCGAATGCCCTTCGGGTCCAACACCGTCCCGGTCAGCGTGGTCACGCGGGTCCCGATGACATCCTGGTTGCCGCCGTTGTCGACCGTCCAGATCACCAGGTAGGTGCCGCTGCTGGAGCTCACGGCGATCACCGGCTCGGACTCCGCGTTCCGGGTGGGCGCGGGCACCGGATAATCAATGGTCGTCTCGGATGAGGAGTCGATCGCGCCCAGCGCGGCTTGCGCCACCTGCTCGGAGCGGAGGGACTGGTTCACGCGGCGGATGACCGCCTGGAAGTCGATGGGAGGCGAGCCCTCCACCGGAGCACTCGCGGCGGGTTCCTCGGGCATCTGCGTGGGCGTGCAGCCGGTGAAGAGCAACACCAGACCGGCCACGAGCACGGACTTCAAACGGAGAGGATGGCGGGAGGCCATGAGGACTTCCAGGTTGGGAAGAGAGGTGTCAGTCCACGCACGACAGTGCGGCACGCTGACAAGGCCAGACACTACTCCACGTCCGGGGGTAGATTGCAGCGCATGAAGATGCATCTCGCACTGCGAATCACCGCGCTGTCGCTGCTCTGCGGCTGCGCGACAATTGACACCTCGAGTCTCACGCCGTCCTGCCGCGACCAGTACGACGCGTGTCTCAACAGCTGCGCGAAGTCTTCCCCGCCCCCTTCGCGCCAGCCGCCGGACTCCGTGCAGGGCCACGCGGAGCGCCTGACGCCCGACACCCAGACGCCTGGCTGCGTCGACAGCTGCAACCAGCAGGCGAAGACCTGCACCTGAGCCCATGGCCCCGGAGCGCTACGAGACGCTGGATGGCTCCACGCCGGACGTCACCCCGCTGGCGGCGGAGGTCGGGCTCAAGCAGCCGTTGAGCGCCTTCACCCTGCTGGAAGGCGGTGACGTCTTCGAATCACGCGCAGGCCGTCCTCCCGCGGAAGGCCCCGCGAAGGCCCGCGCCTATGTGAGCGCGAAGCTGGAGCTCAAGCCGTACGGCGCACCGGCGGCGCAGGTGAAGCGGGTGCAGGAGGAGATTGCACGGCAGCTCTCCGGCAACCTCCAGCTCATCGCCCGCATGGAGGCGGCGCGGCCCCTGACGCTGGAGCTGATTCCGCCCGGGCACACACTCGTGAAGTACGGCTATCCCCGGGCCGTGTCGCCCCAGGCCGCGGGCCTGTTCTGGGACCACCCGGACTGGCCCCGGGCCCGCATCGCGCTGAGACAGGACCGGCTGGAATCGGAGCAGTACCTGGTGTTTCACGAGATGGCGCACGCCATCCAGGGACTGGCCTTCACCCAGAAGGAGAGCGAGCTCATCTACCGCACGATGCTCCGCACATACCGCAGCCGCGCGGCGGTGGACGAGGTCTTCGCCATCTACAGCGAGCGCGAGTTCGTCACCGGCGTCTCCGAGCGGGACCTGCGCGCACCCGGCGTGTACGGCATGGCCCGCCAGCGGTGGAACGAGGAGCACGTGTTCACCCGCTTCGTGCGCAACCTCTACTTCCCCTACAAGCCCCTGGCGGGCGGCACCGCGGGAATGACTTCGTCCAGCTTCGGTTGAGACGGCTTCCGGGCGCATGGTAGGAGGAGGCGGGCCGGTCGCCTCGGCGGAACATCATGGACTCCCCCGGTGCTGGACGGCCTCGTCGTCGGTTGACGCGAATCATCGCGAGCGCGGGCCTGATCCTCCTCGCGACGTTCGTCCTCCTGCTCATCGCGGTCGTGACCGCGTTGCACCACCTGGATCACCCCTGGCTGAAGTCGCGCGTCGTCGCGCAGGTGGAAGCCGCCACGAACGTGCGGCTGGACTACCGGACGGCGCGCATCGACGTGCTCTCCGGGCTGCGCATGGAAGGCCTGGTGGTGCGCACCCCGCCGCCGTTCCAGGACGTCGAGCCGGACCTCCTGCGTGTCGGCGCGCTGGAGGTCGCGTGGTCGTTTGGGGCGCTCGTGAACGGACCGGTCCGGGTGGAGCGGGTGTCGGTGCGCGACGCGACCGTCATCCTGGTGGCGGATGACCAGGGAACCACGTCCCTCACGAACCTGACCGGACCGCCGGAGCCCGAACCGCTGGACGAAGCCGCCCCCGGCACGTCCCAGCAGGTCGCGGAAATCTTCGCCGCCCCCTTCCCCGTCTCCAGCATCGCCCTGGCCAACGTGTCGCTGACCTACGTCCGCGTCCAGGGCCGCACGGTGGTGGACCGCTGGTCGCTGCGCGGGCTGGAGGCCGGCATCGAAGCGAAGCCCCAGGACAAGGCCTGGAAGCTCCTGGTGGACCTGGGGCGGACGGGAAAGCCCCTGGCCCTCACGCTGAACCGAGAGGCGCCCGCCGTCCCCGGAGCCGAGGCCCTGCTGGAGCTGGCCCTGTCCGCGGAGGTGAACGCGGACGCCGCTCGCGTGAAGATGGACCTGGATGTCGCGCGGCAGACCTTCGACCCGCGCTTCACGCTCCGCTCGCTGCTGCACGGCGCGGTGACGGCGAAGTTCGATACGGAGAAGCAGCTCACCACCGTCGACCTGGACCGCACGCGGCTGACCGACAGCGCGGAGGTGGAGGCCCGGGTGGTGCTGCCGGACTCGGCGGAGGTGCCGCCCGTGCTGACGCGGGCCCTGGCGAACGTGGACCTGGGGCGCCTGTTTCAAGGGCTCCCCGCGGACCTGCGCCCCTTCTCCGTGGAGAGCGGCAAGGTGCACCTGGAGGCCCAGGAGGTCACGCTCAGCGACATGCCCCAGCTGGGGGCGCAGGGACGGGTCGGGTTGGATGTCGACGTGGCGAAGCTCCTCTTCGCGCAGGAGGGCCAGCGGGTGGAGCTGGGCGATGGACGCCTCTCCCTGAACGCGACCCCGGATGCATCGCAGGGACTGGCCGCGAGGCTCACGTTCGCGCTCCAGGGGCTCGACGTCGGGGGCGCCACGCCGCTGCGCATTCCGAAGGCCTCCGGTGAGCTGACGGGGAAGCAGCTGCGGCCCGACCTCTCCTCGCCATTGCGGGTCGCCGGAGACGCGGCCCTGTCCGCCAGGGTGGACGCGCTGGACCTGCGCGCGTCCGGGCACCGCGTGACGGCGGAGCGGATGGGCTTGAAGCTCCAGGCGCCGCTGACTGCGAAGCCTCCCTTCGCGCTGAAGGCGGACCTGCCCGTGGAGGCACTGCGGATCATCACCCCGGAAGGCCGCGAGGTGCTGAAGGGCCCCGCGCGCGTCCAGCTGAACGTGACGGAGGCCTTCCCCACGATGGAGGACCCGCGGCGGAGCAGGGCCCGCGCACGGGTGGAGCTGGACGTGGGCACGCTGCACGCGTCGCTGGACGCCACCAAGGGCACCGACGACGTGGCGTACGCGCTGGACGTCCAGACGCCGGACCTCGTCGCCGCGCGGCCGTACCTTCCGGAGGACGTCGCCGCGCGACTCTCCTGGAAGCAGCTGGCCGTCACGCTGACCTCCAAGGGCAAGCTGACGGCCCTCTTCGAGCCCTCGCCGCGCGTGGACCACCAGACGGAGCTGCGCCTGCAACGGCTGGGATGGGACGACGTGTCGGCCGCCACCGCCGCGCTCGTGCTGAAATCCCAGGGCGACGCGTGGAAGCACAAGGGCGACCTGGACCTGAAGGTCGAAGGGCTGCGCATCGCAGAGACCGACGCGGGCACGCAACACCAGACGCTGTCGTTCGACATCGACCGCCGCAAGCTCGCGCTCCGGCTGGGGCTCAACGGCCGTGAGGGGCTGAAGGTCGCCGCCGACGCTGCGCTGGCATACGACCGGAAGGCCCGCGCGCTCCGCGTGGACGTGAAGGGGGACTTCCCGCCCCTGGGGCCCCTGTCGCCGCTGCTGGCGAAGGCGCGCGTGCCCCCGGAAGTCGACCCGTCGAAGCTCGCGATGACCGGCGAGCTGCACGGCACCCTGACCGGCCTCATCACGCACCTGGGCTCCGACGGCAGCTTCCGCCTGGCGCCCATGCCTCCGCGCGCCGCCAGCTTCGAGGGCAAGGCGCAGGTGGACCTGCGCGGCGTGCGCTGGAAGCAGGCGGACCAGACCATCAACGTCCCCGCCCTGCGCTGGCAGGGGGAATCCCACGCGGAAGGCCCCAAGCGGACCGTCCGCACGACGCTCGCGGTGGAGAAGCTCACCGTCAGCATGAACGAGCGCCGGCTGACGTTCGCGGACCTCTCCAGCGACAGCACCGCCACCTTCACCGACCAGTGGGAGAAGGGGGACATCGAGCTGAGGCAGCGGGTGAAGGTCCGCTCGCTGGAGCAGAAGCCGGCGCTGCCCTACCCCGTCCAGGACGTGGAGGCGTCGTTCTCCGTCCAGCGCAAGCCCACCGGCGTCATCCGCATCCCGGACCTGCGCCTGTCCAACGGCGGCACCCAGACGCAGCTGAAGGTCCAGGGCCGGCTCGACCTGAGCAACGAGCAGCAGCGCATGGGGCTCCGGGGCTCGCTGGAGCAGGACCTGGCCCACCTCGCGCGGGCCGGGCAGCTGGAGAGCAGCGGCAAGGCCACGGTGAACTTCCGGGTGGCGTCTCCGGACCTGACGGTGTTCCGCACCACCTCCAACCTCAAGCTGGAGAACGTGAACGTGCGGATGCCTCAGTCCGGCATCGTCGTGGAGGCGCTCAACGGCGACGTGCCGCTGACGGAGAACGTGGAGGTCTCCCCGGATGGGGTGCGGCTGCTCAACGACCTGGACGTCAATCCGTACTCGATGCTGCGCTTCGCGGATCAACACCCGCTGCTCACGCGCAGCGGCTTCATGTCCGCGGACCGCATCACCACGCCGTGGGTGACCATCGCGCCGCTGGCGGGCAACCTGGCCATCAACCAGAACGTGTTCTCCATGAGCCAGCTGGAGATGGGCGTGCGCGGCGGGCGCATCACCGGTCAGTGCATGCTGGACTACCAGGGCAGGAACTCCACGATGGAGGCCCACGTGCGCGCCACGGGCGTGAAGTCCTCCCGGGGCGAGCCCTTCGACGGCAACGCCGCCATGGTCATCTCCGCCCGGGATCGCAGCATCAACGGCCGCGCGGAGATATTGCGCATCGGCAACCGCCACCTGTTGGACCTGCTCGACCTGGAGGACCCGCACCACACCGACCCCGCCACCAACCGCGTCCGCTACGCGTTGAGCCTGGGCTATCCGGAGCACGTGCGCGTGAGTTTCAAGCAGGGCTTCGGCAGCCTGCTCATCACCATGGGCGGGCTGGCCCGGCTGGTCAGCATCGATGAAATCCGCGGCATCCCCCTGGGCCCCATCGTCGACCGAATGATGACTTCCATGACCCCTCCGGAGGCGCTGCCATGAAACACCGTGGGTTGCTGCTGGTGGCCGCCCTCACCGCTCCCGGGTGCATCCGCGCCCCGGAGATCGTCATGGTGGACCGGGCGACGGCGCTCGAGGAGCAGGCCGCGGGCTCGTACAAGGACGTGGAGCAGCGGCTCGCCAGAGCGGGCATGAACCCCACGCCGGTGCCGCTGACGCCCAACCAGCTGGAGGACCTGGGCATCCAGCCTCCGCCGCTGGTGGAGAACCTGGGCAAGACGCAGGCGGACCGCGTGGACGACCTGGTGCGGCGCCACTGCGTGGGCGAGGGCAAGGACGGCCTGCTGGTGCTCACCCGGAAGCAGTGCACGGCCGGGCGCGTGTCCGCGGACGACGCCGCCCTCGTCGAGCGCGTGAACCGGGCCCGGCGCCAGCTGTGGCAGTGGATGAAGACGGTGCGCCCCGGCGTGCCGGAGGCCACGCTGCGTGAGAACTGGCGCCAGGCGCACGCGGAGGGCGTCGTCTGCGGCGGCTGGATGGAGGCCGAGGACGGCACCTGGGGAGAGAAGAAGTGCTGACCCTCCGGGCCCCCTGGTTCCTGGCCCTGGCCGTGCTCCTCGCGAGCGACGCCCGGGCCCAGGACGACGAGAACGACGGAGGCATGGTCCTGCCCGAGCGGCTCACCGTGGGCATGGGGGACCAGTTCCTGGGACAGCTGGCGCCCGACGAGAACCAGCTGCTGTTCGTGTCCAACCGGGACATCGCCACGGAGATCTTCAGCCAGGACCTGGAGAAGGGCCGCGAGCGCCGCCTCTTCGACGAAGGCGCGGACGTGACGTGGCCGCGCATCAGCCCCAATGGCAAGCAGCTGCTCTACATCTCCTTCCGCACCCAGGCCGGCGGCCAGCTGTGCGTGAGGGACCTGCCGGAGGCGAAGGAGCGCCACTGCCTGGAGGAGGAGACCAGCGCGCTGCAGGCGGAGTGGATTGACGACACGCACATCGCGCTGGTGAGCCGCGCGACCATCCAGGGAGACCTGCGGCTGTCGAAGGTCGCGCTGGAGGCCCGGTGGCAGGTGACGCCGCTGCTGGAGCGCAACCTGACCAGCCCCGCGGTCTCCCCGGACGGACGCTGGCTGGTGTACGTCCCCGTGCAGCGCTCCGCGCAGGAGGTGGGGCCGGGCTTCGCGGCGCGAGCGGCACCGCACCTGGAGGCCGTCCGGCTGGATGTCCCGGGCGCGGCCCCCGTCCCGCTGACGCTGGACATCCCGGGCAAGACGGGCCAGCCGGTGTTCGCGCGCGACGGACGCTCGCTGTACGTGGTGCAGTTCTTCACCGACTCCAACGGGGACGGGGTGATTGACGCGAGCGACAGCGGGGTGCTGTTCCGCGTGCCCTTCCCTTCCGAGCGCGACGACGCACCCGCGCAGGCCTCCGCCTCCAGCCCGGATCAGCTGACCAGCCAGGCATGGAACTGCGAGTACCCCTCCCCCACCGCCGCGTCGGTCATCACGACCTGCTCCCGGGGCCTGTCGCTGGACGTGTACCGGCTGCCGCTGGGCGGGCAGGTGCCCACGCAATGGGACGTGGCCCGCCTCAACGAGGAGCTGGGCATGGTGGGCCGGCGCGCGGATCAGCTCATCCTCTACCGCCAGCGGATGCTGCTGGAGAAGCGGCCCAAGCTCCGCCGGCTGTTGCTGATGCGCCTGAGCCAGCTGCACCTGGCCAACGGCGACTTCGACGCCGCGGAGTACTACGCCCGGCACATGTCCACGGTGGAGGATCCCCCCACCGCCGGACTGTCGGAGCCCCTGCGGCTGCTCATCGCCCACCGCAAGGCCCTGAAGGAACGCGACCGGGGCCGCATGGTGGACGAGCTGCAGGAGGCCGAGCGCCAACGCATGGCGGCGTTGGATCCCGCCGCCGCGCCCAGCCCACCCTCCGCCGTCTACCGGCGCGTCATTCGCAGCGAGCTGGCGCAGTCCTCCGGCGACTTCACGCTCGCGAAGCAGGAGCTGGAGGCGGCCTGGCTCACGGACACCACGCCGCGCGCGGTGCTGGAGGCCTGGCACGAACAGGCGGACGCGCTGTACCGCGAGCTGGACGACCGGCAGGCGCTGGTCGCCGCGGGACGCCAGCTGTCCCAGAACAAGGTCTTCAAGGCGGATGATCAGCTCGACTTCGCGCGCGCCGCCGTCCGGGCGCTGTACCGGGGACGGCCCTACGCGGAAGCGGACGCCGCCATGGCCCAGGCGCTCGCGGCGGAGAGCCCGGGGACGCCGTATGCGTTCGCCCTGGAGCTGGGCCGCCACGTCAACGCACTGAACGTGGAGCGCCCTCCCCGCCCCGTCCGGGACGCGCTGGTCGCCTTCTACAAGCAGCAGCAGGACCCGCTCCGCCGCCGCATGGTGGTGCAGGACACCGCCGAGCGCGCGGCGAGCCTGGGCGCCGACGGCGTGATGGAGGACCTGGCCACGCTCTACGTCGACGACACCCCGGCCGGCACCGAGGAGCGCCGCCGGGCGGAGCGGCTGTTCCGCCGCGCGCTGATGGGCCGCGCCTACCGCCGCATGGCGAGGGACAGGATGGACGAGGCCCGCGCGGACTTCGACCTGGTGACGCGGCGGACCGCGTCGCTGGAGAGCGCCGTCGAGTCCATGAGCCTGCGTCTGCGCGCGGGCGTCCCTCCGGAGCAGATCATCCAGGAGGTCACCACGGACGTCCCGGGCAAGGCGAAGTCGCTCTCGCACTTCGTCAAGGCCTACGTGACGACGCGCCGGCTTTCCAAGCTGGACGACGAAGCCCACGCCCAGGCGGTGAAGACCGGCCTCGCGGAGCTGCGCGCGGCGTGGCAGGAGCTCAAGAACCAGCGCGAGGTGCAGGCCCTCATGGGGGCCATCCACCACGAGGACTTCCTGCGCGGCCACAACCCCGCCGCCGCCGAGCGCGCCAACCGCCACTACCTGGTCGCCCTGGACCTGGTGCGCAACAACGCGCGCTACAAGGCGATGCTGCTGGGCGCGCTGGGCCTCCTGCACACGCAGGTGGGCAACTACCACATCGCCCTGGGCTACCTGGACGAGCGGGACAAGCTGCCCTACACGGACAACGGCGCGGGCCTGTCGGTGGCCCTGGCGCGAGCCCGGGCGCTCCTGCACGTCAACCGCGAGGCGGAGGCCGCGCAGGCGGCGGACAAGGCCCTGGCCACCGTGGAGGCCGCGCCGAAGCTGGCCCGGTTCATCCCGCTGGTGATGGACCGGGCGGCCCTCTACAACCTGGCCGCGGGCCGCTTCGAGCGGGCCCTGGCGCTCTACGACCGCGCGCTGCCCCCCATCGAGGCCGGCCCTCGCGACGAGGAGGGCCTGCGCAACCGGCTGGTGCTGCGGCTGGCCCGTGGTGGCGCGGCGCTGGGCGCGGACCAGGCCCAGCGGGCGCTGGACGACCTGGACCAGGTGGACCGGGAGCTGTCGACGCCCGCCGTGCAGGCCACGCTGAAGCAGGCCCACGCCACGCCCAAGTACGTGCAGCGCGCGTATCGCCTCATCGCCGCGGGGCTGCGCGCCAACGCGGAGACGCGGCTCGGGCGCAGGGACGCCGCCGCCCGAGCGCTGGAGCGGCGGCGCGCGCTCTTCCTGGAACAGTTCGACGAGCTGGACCGCGACGAGGACATCCGCGCGGTGACGCTGGCGGAGCTGCGGCTGGCGGAGAACGCCGTGGACCGCCGCGAACCCGCGCAGGCGGCTCGATGGCTGGGCAAGGCGCTGGAGCACGCGGACTCGCTGATGGCGCGCACCCACGCGCCGGTCGATGCGGGCCAGCTGGACGTGCTCTGGTTCGCGGCGCAGCTGCAATCCGAGGCGGGGACGCCCATGCCCTTCAACGTGCCCCAGCGGATGGAGCAGGCGCGGCGCACGCTGCTGGAGCAGCGCGACCCGGCGTGGCGCGCCTATCTGGCGTGGTTCAACATCTACCTGGCGCTCGACGGCGCCGGGCAAAAGCCAGTGCCTGCGCAGGAAGCCCGGAGCGCGGCCGAGTAGCGCGTCTGTCTTTTCGTCGACGTCTCGGACAGCCCCCCGGTCCTTTCATTGTCTCCCTCCCTGGCAATCCCTTGCGTGACGGGCGTATGCTTTTCCCCACGAGAGTGGGCCCGGGGGGGCTGGCAACTCCTGTTCATACCGTGCGGTCCGGTCGGAGCCTCCATGGGGGAGGTGGCTCCCACCCTCGATTGGCGCTTGCCGCGAAACGAGGCTGCCTGTGACTGTGAAACGCATCATTGGAGTGTTTGTCTGCTGCGGATGCACCGTGCTGGTGGGCTGCGGGACGCCAAGGCCTGCCCGGATCGGGCGCTCCCTGGCGCTGCCCAACGGAGAGCCCCGGACGCCATGCGAGAGTGAGGACTGGTACGACCTCGCGCCGGCCCGTATCGAGGCAAGGGCCCAGAGCGGCCTCGGGAACTACCAGGTCCATTACTTCAAGGACTACGAGGGCATCGGCGTCTTCAAGGTGGGCAAGGACCAACCCGAGCCGCTCGAAGGCTTGTGGGCCAGGCTGGGCGAACCCGAGCTCCAGCGCAGACATGAAGAGCGCCTCGAGCCCGTGAAAGCCGCGCAACGGCACAGCCTGTACTGGAGCCTGGGGAGCCTGGGGGGAATCGCCGCGGGGCTCGGGACGGCCGTCGCGCTCGTGGACAAGAATGATACCGCCGCCTCCGTGGCTGGCGTCACCGGACTCGTCGCGGGCGTGGTGGGACTCGTGGGGGCCCTCGTCTCCGCCCCCACGGCCCGGGACGTCCTGGATGCGAACGCGCGGGCCAGCCTGCTCATGCCCGGGGAGGACGACGTGTTCGCGGGAAGGCGCGGGGTCAACACCCTCAACAGCGTGCGCAGGCTCCAGTGCGGCGGGCGGCCCGTGGCCTTCACGGAGGAACGTCCGGCGGATTCGCGCGTCGCGGAAGAAGCCGTCCCCGCGTCGAAACCCCACGTCGCGGAAGAGGCCGTCCCCGCGTCACAGCCACGGGATGCGCAGCAGCCCGCCACTCCGGTGAAGGCGCGCGGCGAGCCGCAGAAGCCCATCACCGTCTGGCCGCCGCCCTCCAGCCCCTGAGGGCCCGCGGACGGCCGCTGTCCATGATGGCGGCTGAAAAAGCGAAGGGCCCGGAACCTTTCGATTCCGGGCCCTTCTAGTGGCGAGGAGTACGGGACTTGAACCCGTGGCCTCCGGCGTGACAGGCCGGCGTTCTAACCAACTGAACTAACTCCCCACAAAAATCTATATGGGCGGAACAGGGATTGAACCTGTGACCATCGCCTTGTAAGGGCGCCGCTCTACCGCTGAGCTATCCGCCCTGCGCGGCCCCGCCGTGATTCAGTGAGGCGGCTTGTACCGTCCCCATCCGCCCCCGTCAAGCATCTGTTTTCGGGGCACCTGAATCGCGCTCTGCCCCCTCGGCGGGGGGCGGATCCGACGACCGCGGATCCGCCTGCTAGGCCCGGACCTTCCACCGGCGCACGCGGCGGCGGGAACGGGGAATCATCACCACGGCGCCCACCAGCAGGGCCACCGGCACGAACACCAACATCGTCTGCATCATCGCCTCCATGCCCTACAACATACGGAGGCCGTCTGACATCCTGACGGGGAGTTCGTGACTTTCAGGAAACGACATTCCAACCCGCCGGGCTTCCGGCTGCCCTGGCGGGCAGGGGGCCGGACTGGCGGTGGGCGGGGCCGCTACCGCGTGACGTCGACGGTGTAGACGCCGTCACCGGACGTGGCGGTGCCCGTCACGTGGGTGCTGCCCGGCGTGCGGCGGACCTGGCCGGTGCCGTCGTCCTCGATTTCACCCGTGAGGGTGAGGTCCAGGGTGCCGCTGCCCTCCAGGTCCCCGGTCATCTGGAAGGGCCCCTTGAGCGTCCCGGTGAACGTGCCGCCCGGGATGTCGCGCAGCTGGAGGGTGAGCTCCGGCTGCGCCGCCGTGTCCGTGCTGGAAGCGTAGGTGATGTTCACCGGGTCCTCGTCCCCACCCAGGGCAATCTCGCCATCGGAGTACCCGGTCATGCCAATGCGCAGGCGCATGCCCTTGTTGGCCGAGCTGCCCTGGTCCACCTGCCCGGTGACCACCAGCGTCCCGGAGGCGGCGCCCGCCGTGGACTGGGCCGGGATGTTCGCGCTGGACGCGGCGTTGAAGCCGGCGAAGCCCAGCTGCAGGGCCTTGCTCACGGACGGGTCCAGCCCGAGGTACGCGCGGCGGGCCTGCTCGTCGGAGCTGATGTCGTCATCACCGCAAGCCGTGAGGCCCAGGGACAGGATGAGGGAACACGCGACAGCGGTCACGGAACGCGAAAGGGGTCTGAGCATGATGGGAATCTCCTGTCACCCAAAGCCAGGAGACCCCGGCCGGTGACGACCGGCCACGCGCCTCAATCCCAGACGCATCAATCGACCGTCACCAGCACGAACTTGTTGTTGATGTCCCGGTCCACGGGCGTCACCACCTGGTCCGGCCGCGGCGAAGAGCGGCCCTCCATGCCCGGGCGCGAGGACTGCCAGCCCAGGAAGCCGGCCACCGCCAGGAACGCCAGCCCCAGCAGCGCCTCCGCGGACACCTGCGCCCGCGACGCCACCGCGCCCAGCGTGGCCGCGCCGGACAGCAGCAGCAGCGACACCGCGCGGGCGCCCGGTGACGCCTTCTGCTTCGCGCGCGGAGCAAACGCGTCGAACGCGAGGTACGCGCCGCAGGCCAGCAGCACCAGCGTCACCAGGTCCCCCCTCCACAGCGGGCGCGCGGCGAAAGAAGAAGTGCGCGCCTTCCCAGAAGGGGTACACGTAGTCGCGGCGCTCGATCATCATCCGAGCCACCTCGCCGTAGTGCGTCTCCCAGGTACGGCAGGAACAGGAGGGCCGCGAAGCTGGCGGTGGCCACCACGACGCGCGTACTGACGGGCAGCTGAAGCCACCCCTTCATCCCATTCGCGGAGAGGGTCCCCTTGCCGAGAATGGCCTCGGTGAAGGTCTGCTCCGGCTGCTGTTCGCCTTCGCTCGCCACGGGCTGGGGCTCCTTGAGTCGGTTCGGGCGGATGCCCCGTGCACACCGGCACGGGCCTCGGCTTTCTATCCCCGCCGCCTCCGCTGCGCTCCGGCATGTGCCGCATCCTGGGCGTGCGGCTCGCGCCGCGCGAGCGCCAGACCCTGGAGCTGCTCCTGCTGGGACTCGGCGACAGCACGGGCTTCGTGGTACGGCTGCCAGCATCATGAGCCGCCGTTCCCGACGCCTTTTGACGACTGTCCTTGGAGCGTTCCTCCTGTGCTGCGTCTCGTTGCCGTCATGGGGCCAGACGCCGCCCACGCGCACCGCCCTGCGCGCCGCCCGGCTCTTCGACGGGAAGAGCGACCGGCTCCTTCCGGACGCGGTCGTGCTCATCGAAGGCACGACCATCCAGGCCGTGGGCAGCGGCCTCTCCATCCCCCCGGGGACACGGGTCATCGACCTGGGCGACGTCACGCTGCTGCCCGGGCTGATCGACGCGCACTCCCACCTGCTGCTGGACGTCGACCCGTCGAACGAAGGAGGCGGCCTCCTCACCCCTGTCGCCCAGAGCAGCACCGCCGAGCGCGCGCTCCTGGGCGCGAAGCTGGGCCGCGAGATGCTCGAGGCCGGTGTCACCACGGTGCGCGACGTGGGCAACTCCGGGGTCAACGGCGATGTGGCGCTGCGCAACGCCATCCAGCGGGGCTGGGTGCAGGGCCCGCGCATCTCCGCCTGCACCCGCGCGCTCGCGCCCCAGGGCGGGCAGTTCCCCACGCTCCAGCCTCCGGCCCAACCCCTCATCGAGCAGGAGTACGTCACCGTCTCCGGCGTGGAGGAGGCCCGGCGCGCCGTGCGGCAGGCGCTGGTGGACGGCGCGGACTGCATCAAGGTCATCGTCGACAACGGGCACAACCTCCTCTCGTTGGAGGAGCTGAAGGTCATCGTCGAGGAGGCCCACCGCATGAAGCGTCCGGTGGCGGCGCACACCACCACCGACGCGAGCATCCGCATCGCGGTCCAGGCGGGCGCCGACTCCATCGAGCATGGGTACTCCCTCCCCGATGACGTGCTGGCCCCCATGGTCCGCAAGCGCATCTTCCTGGTGCCGACGGATGGCCCGATGGACGCATGTGACTTCTTCGATACCCAGACCGGCGACGCGGAGCGCCGGCGCCAGATGAAGGAGCGCTGCAGGAAGAACATGGCCAGGGCCCAGGAGCGCCTTCGCCGCGCGGTGGCCGCGGGTGTCCGGATCGCCGCGGGCTCGGACATGTACACCGTGATGCCAGGAATGACGCGAGGCCAGGCCAGCGTGAAGTGGTTCGTCGCCTATACAGAAGCGGGGCTCAAACCCGTGGACATCCTGCGCGCCGCGACCGTGAACGCCGCGGAGCTGCTGCGCATGCAGGACCAGGTGGGCTCGCTCGCTCCGGACAAGCGCGCGGACCTGCTCGCGGTGGAGGGGGATCCGCTCAAGGACCTCCAGGCACTGATGCAGGTCCGCTTCGTGATGAAGGACGGACAGGTGGTCCTGGACGCGCGTCCTACGAGGTCGCCTTGAAGTCAGCGGCGGACAGGCCGTGCCGCTTGAGCAGGTCGTAGAAGTCGCTCCGGTTGCGCCCGGCCATCCGCGCCGCGGCGCTGACGCTGCCGTTGCTGCGGCGCATGGCCTCCGCGAGGTAGGCGCGCTCGAAGGCGTCGCGGGCCTCGCGCAGCGAGGGCAGGTCCCCGGTCCCGACGGGGACGCCAGGCAGCTGCGTGCTCTCCACGGGGGCTCGCTCCAGCGCCTGCCCCAGCCGGGGCACATGCCGCGGTTGCAGCTCGTCCGCGCCGGCCAGGAGCACCGCGGCCTCCATCTCGTGGATGAGCTCCCGGACGTTGCCGGGCCAGCCATAGCGCTGCAGCAGCTCCACCGTCGCGGGCGCCAGGCGCGGCGGGCGCAGGCCATAGCGGTTCGCCGTGCGCTCCAGGAAGAGCTGCGCGAGCAGCGGGATGTCCTCAACCCGCTCGCGCAGGGGCGGCAGCTCGATGGGCACCACGTGCAGCCGGAAGTAGAGGTCCTGCCGGAAGCGCTTCGCGGCCACCTCCTCCGACAGGTCCCGGTTGGTGGCGGCGACCACCCGCACGTCCACGGGCTCCTCCACGTCCGCGCCCACGCGCGTGAGCCGCTGCTCCTGCAGCACGCGCAGGAGCTTCACCTGCACGGACGGGGACGCCTCGCCAATCTCATCCAGGAACAGCGTGCCGCCGTTGGCCGCGCCGAACAGGCCCTCGCGCTCGCGCACGGCCCCGGAGAACGCGCCCTTCACGTGACCGAACAGCTCGCTCTCCAGCAGCTCCGGAGGAAGTGCGCCGCAGTTGACGGCGACGAAGCGCTCCGCGTTGCGGCGTGAGAGCACGTGGAGCATCCGCGCCGCCAGCTCCTTGCCGGTGCCACTCTCGCCGGTGAGCAGGACGGTGGCGTCCGTGGGGGCGATGCGGGCAAGCACCTCGCGTACGCGGGAGATGGCCTCGCTGACGCCCAGGAGCAGGGGCTCACCGTCCTCGCCCATGCGCCGCCGCAGCTCGGCCACCTCGCGGCGCAAGAGCGAGCGCTCGAGCGCGTGCGTGAGCTTCTGCATCAGCTCGTGGTCGTGGAACGGCTTGGTGAGAAAGCCGTAGGCGCCCTCCTGCATGGCCTGCACCGCGGTCTCGATGGAGCCGTGCGCGGTGAGCATGATGACGGACAGCTCGGGGGCCCGCTGCCGCACGGCCCGCAGGACGTCCATGCCGTCCATGTCCTCCAGGCGCAGGTCGAGCACCATCGCGTCCACGCGCTCCTGCGACAGCCTGCGCAGGGCGGCCTTGCCCTCGCCCTCCACCGTCACGCGGTAGCCGCGGGAGGTCATCCGCATGGACATGAGCTCCGCCAACTGGAGGTCATCGTCCACCAGGAGCACGTGGGGCTGCGGGCCGGTGGGTTCAGGCGTCAAGGCGGGCTCCAGGGGACGCGGGGTCCTCGAGGGGAATCCAGAAGATGAAGGTGGCTCCAGGCCCGGAGGTCTCCGCGAGCGACAGCTCGCCTCCGTGCGCGGTGATCATCTCACGCGCGATGGTCAGGCCCAGCCCCGTGCTGCGGCGCCCGCCGACCTCCAGGCTCGCGAAGGGGCGGAAGATCCACTCGCGCGCGTGCGCGGGCACGCCCGGGCCCTCGTCCGAAACGGACAGCTGGACCGCCGGCACGGAGCTGGCGGCGCCCGGGCGCTTGCGGCCCACCAGCTCACACGAGATGCGCACCGTCTTGCCCGCGCTGGAGACGGAGATGGCGTTGCTCACCAGGTTGGACAGGGCGCGTTCAACGAGCGCGGTATCCATGGGCGCGCGCACGGGCTTCGCGGCGGGTTCGTACACCAGCTGGACCTTGCGCTCGTCCGCTTCGAAGGCGAGGTCCTGGAGGACGTTCTGGACGATCTGCTCCACCGAGGCCCCGGCATTGCGCTGCAGCGGCTGGCCGGACTGCACGCGCGACAGGTCCAGCACGGACGTCACCATGCGGATCTCACGCTCGCACGCCGCCTGGGCGAGCTTCACCACGCGCGCCTGCTGCGTCGTCAGGGGCCCCGTGCTGCCATCCCCCAGCAGCGACAGCGCCTCGCGCACCCGGGCCAGCGGCGTGCGCAGGTCATGGGACACCGACGCCACGAAAGCGCTCTTGAGCTGATCCAGCTCCGCCAGGCGGCCGCGCATGCGGTCCAGGTCCAGCGAGAGCGCGCGCAACTCCTCGGGGCCGCGCAATGGAGGCAGCGGGCTGAAGTCCCCCTGGCCGATGCGGCGCGCATGCGTGGAGAGCAGCGCCACCGAGTTGGACACCGCGCGCGCCTGCGACAGCGCGAGCACTCCCGCGGCGAGGATGCCCAGCAGGCCGAAGAGCCCACCGGAGCGCAGCGCCGCCGAGCCGATGGAGCGCGCATGGTCCTCCTTCGCCTGGATGGCCAGGCGCATGTCCCGCGTGCGCTCGGACCACACCGTGGTCAGGACCTCGTCCAGGTGCAGCCGCCGCTCCCTCAGGGGGAATGACAGCATCGACTCACAGGTGCCGGCCTGCTCCAGCTGCAGGGCGTACTGCACGTAGTCCTGGGCGCTCGCGCGAAAGCCCGCCTCCAGCTGCTCCGTGCCGGCGCCGAGCGCGGTCTGGAGGTCCTGGCGTGCGCTGGCGACAGCGCGGTGCACGGAGGCCGCGCTGTCCTCGTGCTGCTCGCAGGCCACCACGCCCCGCCGCACCGCCAGCTCGAGCGCCCAGGCCGCGACGTACACGCGCTGCTCGCGCTCGAAGGCCGCGAGTTCCTCGTGCCCCACGCTCGCCACCACCTCGTGGGTGTGCATGAGGCCCACGGCCATCTGTGAGAACGCCGCCACCAGCAGCGCGGTCACCACCGCGTAGGACAACAGGAGCCGGGCGCGCAGTCGAAGCACCAACATGGCGCGCAATCTAGCGCGCGCCCGAGGGCGCGGCCCGGCCCTTCGCACGGCCGTCCGCCGGTCCCGACAGTGTCGGCCGGAGCCGACAGGAGGGCTGAAGGGCTGGACCGACAGGCGGCATCCGCTTCCCTCTGGGAGAGCCCGTGGCACGGCATCTGTAAGAGGCCGTCCACCATGCGTTCGACGACCGCTCTCTCCAAGCGACCCTTCTCGACCCGGCGTACGGGCGAGCTCCTCCAAAGCTGGCGCGAGATGGTGAAGCCCAGCAGCCTGCCAGCCGACGCGGCCGCAGGCCTCAGCGTGGCGTGCGTGGCCCTGCCGCTCAACGTCGCGCTCGCGACCGCCGCGGGCCTGCCCGCGAGCGTGGGCCTTGTCTCCGGTGTGGTGGCGGGTGTCGTGGGCGGACTGCTCAGTGGCAGCCGCTACCAGGTCACCGGCCCGGAGGCGGCGCTCTTGCCCCTGGCCGCGGCCATCGTGGCGGCGCATGGGGCCGCGGGGCTCGCCATCGCCACGGTGCTCGCGGGCGCCATCCAGGTGGTGCTGGGGCTCGTGCGCGCCGGGCGTTTCGCGCGGCTCATCCCCCGCCCGGTGGTGATGGGCTTCACGGTGGGCATCGGGCTCCTGCTCCTCAACACACAGCTGCCCAGGCTGTTCGCGGTGGAGGACACGCACGCGAACGCCGTGGCGCTCGTGACCCAGCGCACCTGGGGCGCTCACGTGGGCTGGCTCGGGGTCGCCGCCGGAGCCCTGACGGCGCTGGCCATGGTGGCCCTGCCCCGCGTGCACAAGCGCATCCCCGCGGTGCTGGTGGGGCTGACGCTCGGCACCGTGCTGATGGTCACGCTCGGGGCGGGTTACGACGCTGTGGGCGCGCTGCCGCGCTCGCTGCCCATGCCTTCGCTGCCGTCCTTCGAGGGCGTGCACTTCGCGAGCCTCCTGCCGGCGGCCCTGGGCCTCGCGCTGCTGGCGTCGCTCGGCTCGCTGCTCGCGACGAGTTCTCTTGATGCGCTCACCGGTGCGCGCACGCACAGTGACCTGGACCAGGACCTCATCGGGCAGGGTCTGGCGAACATGGCGGCCGGCGTGTTCGGCGGCTTCCCGGTGATGGGCGCCATCGTGCGCGCCAGCGCGTCCATTCAAGCGGGTGCCCGCACCCGCGCCGCCTCCGTCCTGCACGCCCTGTGGCTCTTCGTGGCCATGGCGATGCTCGCGTCGCTGGTGGCTCGCATCCCCATTGCCGCACTCACCGCCATCCTGCTGGTCGTGGGGGTGCGCCTGCTCAATCTGGAGGGCCTTGTTGCCATGTGGAATCAGTCCAAGTCGACGTTGAGCGTGGTGCTCGTCACCGCGCTGGGCATTGCAGTGTTCAACGTGTTCGCCGGCATCGGGGCCGGGCTCGCGCTGGCGAGCCTCCTCTACGTGCGGCGCCATGGCGCCTTGCGGCTGGAGGTGCAGCGGGTGGAGGACGTGTCGCAGCTGCAGCGCGGCCTGCACATGCAGCCGCCGGAGGCGCCCAACGCCCCCGAGGCGCTGGACCTGCTGGTCGCGCGCGTGGACGGGCCCATCCTGTTCATCAACCACCTGAAGCTCTACGACCTCGTCGAGGGTCCGCCCTGGGCGAAGCTGGTGGTCGTGGACCTGGCGCGGGTGTCGCTGGTGGACGCCGCCGGTGTGGCGACGCTCCAGTACCTGGCGGAGTTCCTCGCCGTGCGAGGCTCGCACCTGGCCCTGGTGAAGGTGCCGCCCCACCTGGAGGCCGCGATGGAGCCGCTGACGCAGCACCTGCTCGAGAAGCGGCTGCACGGCTCGCTCGAGGGTGCGCTGCTGGGCGCGGGCCTCATGCCTCCCGCCCCCATGGAGGAGCCGGTCGTCCACCCCGCGCACGCGTCCATGGAGCCGGTCTCCCGCCCCGCGCACTCCGCGCAGTTGTAGGCGTGGCGCTGTCCGTGGGTTGCGGCCAGGCCGTAGCGAGCACCGAGGAGGAACTGTCGGATTCCGTCTCCCCGCAGAACGAGGTGTCCGCGCTGGGCGGTGAGGGCGGTGGGCATGATGGCGGCCCCCACTGCCCGCCTCCTCACTGCCCGGTGGCTTGCGGCCCCCACGGCGACAAGGTCCGCATCTGCCACCACGCGCCGCCCGACCAGCCGGGCTCGAAGACCCTCGAGCTCTGCCTGCCCATCCCCGGCGCCTCGGCCCACCTGCGTGAGCACGACGAGGACACCTTCGGCTGCTCTCCGACGGCCCCCCAGGTCCGGGGCGGCTCAAAGGTGGAATCGGGCTCCCTGTCAGGAACCTCCCGGGTGAAACTGTCGGTGGCCGGCGCAATGTCTGGCCGCGAGGGGGCCCGGTGGACCGCAAGGATGATGGCAGCCGCGAGGTAGTCGTTGGAACGCAGTATCCGCTCGGGCAGCTGGCCCGGGCGCTCCAGACGACCCAGGAGCACCCGGACGCGGAAGCGCGGGCCCGCGCGCAGGACAAGGTGCGTGCGTGGACGGAGGTCTTCTCCGGCATGCTCCAGGGCACGCTGGCCATCGGCTCCCGCGTGCCCGTGGCGGAGGTCCCCTCCTGGGCGACGCTGGAGGTCGCCAAGGGCGGCTTCGCCACCGGGCGCCTGCTGGCGGAAGGGGACCTGCAACCGCATGAGCAGGCCCTGCTGTCCCGGCTCCAACGGGACGACGACACGGGCAGCGCGCGAGCGGTGCTGAACGCGTGGTACCTGGGCGAGGAGGGGCTCGCGGAGCTGCGGCGAATGCTCCAGACGGGCGGCTATCGCATCCAGGTCCCCGAGGAGGGCGCGCTGCTCGTCGTGGCGTGGCTGCTCGACCATGATCAGGCGGAGCGCGCGCGAAGCCTGCTCGACCAGCTGGCGCCATTCTTCCCGCGCCTGCGCTTCTACCCGGTGCCGGCCACGACGCCCCAGTCGGACACGGCCTTCGTCCATGTGCGCGAGGTGGAAGCGACGCGAGCGGCGCTCAAGCAGGTCCGCGCGCGCCCCGCGCTCCAGCGCCAGTGGGAGTCCGCGAGGGTCTGGACGCCCCTGTATGACCGCCTCGTGGCGCTCTGGGCGGGGGCGTTGCGCGAAGCGCCCCTGGGTTTCCAGCTCGACGCGGACTTCAAGCAGCGCACGCACACCCTGCTCTCCGACATCGACGGCGCGCTCACGAAGCACACCCTCTGCGCCTGGCCCCGCAAGCCGCAGCTCTCCTTCGGCCGGCTCCTCACCGTGCTCAAGGACGTCGTCCACGCGCGCATGACAATCCTCCCAGGACAGGCGCGGCGTGTGCGCGGCATCCTCGACGCCATCTCCCAGGCGCGCGGCCTGCCGGGCTCCGAGCGCCTGGACGCCCTTCGCACGAAGCAGCGGGAGCTGCTGGAGCGCCCGAGCGTCGTGGACTTCGCCCGCGAGGCCCTGCGCCGGCTGGATGGACTGCCCGGGGACACCGGGCTCGACTCACTCGAGGCCCTGACGGCGCCCGTGAAGGGCTTCGCCATCCCCGCCAGCATCGAGCGCAAGGTGCGGCTCTCCCTGAACGCCCCCGTGGAGACGCTGGTCGAGCAGCGCCTCATCCGCTCCAGCGAGACGCTCGCCCGCGTCGTGCCGCAGCTGTCCGCGCAGGTCCGGGCGCTCGGCATCTCGCAGCCCTCCCTGCGCGCGCTCTACGCGGCCCTGTACACGGCCTTCCGCCGGCGCCGCTCGCTGCTGCTCTTGAACCTGGAGTCCCAGGTGAAGCTGGAGGAGCTGCCGTGGGTGGCCGCCATCGACGCGTACCGGAAGCAAGGACTCACGCAGGAGTCGGCATCCAGGCAGACCCTGGAGCAGTTGCTACGGCTCACGCTGGGCGCGTTCCCGGAGGTGCTCCTGCCCAACAAGCTGCTCCAGGAGGTCCGGGCCCTGCTCAAGAGCGCCGGCCTCCAGGTGCCGGTGGTGGACGAGCTGGCCGCGGACATCTTCATGGGCACCTTCACGGAGAAGTTCCTGGAGGCCGCACAGCAGGCGCAGGAGCTGCTCGCGGGGACGCTGTACGCGCGCTACTACGACCTGCCCTCCGGGCTGCGGGAGATGAACGCCTCGAAGCACGCGAGGCATGAGGCCAGGACCTCGGAGGCCTTCGCGGCCCTGTGCACGGCCCGCGCGAAGGATGGCGAAGACAGCGCGCGGTGGAGCCCCGCAGCCAACGGGCGGATCATCGAGCAGGCGCAGATCCTCACCACCCACAATCTGGCGACGCTGGTGGAGGCCCTGGACCTGCGGCCCGTGCTCGAGCCCCAGCTGGAGGCGCTGGCGCTCCGCTGCTTCACGCGCGTGTGCGAGCTGCTGGAGGCGCGGCCGCCCGGGTACCACTCCAGGCTCCGGAACCTCAAGAACGCCGCCTATGCCTGGCGGCACATGCTGTTCTTCCTCTCGCTGCGGCCCGAGGCCACCCATCCGGCCTTCCTCCAGGAGGTGGAGACCCGGCTCTCGCAGCGCAGGGGTGACCTGCCCCAGCGGCTCGCGCCCGCCATGCTCGGGCTGCGCCACGTGGTGGGCGGCGGACAGCTGAAGGACGCGCCCCCAGGAGCCCGGTGCTTCCTCGGGTGGACCTTGAATCGCCATTGGGCCCTGGGCACGGCCCCCTGAACACCTCAGGGGGCCGTCCCCATCAACGCATCAACGCATCAAGGCAGCGGCGACAGCTGGATGTTGTCGAAGTTCGTGTCCCAGCCGTTCGACGTCGCGAAGGTGACGGACGAGCAGGAGCCCTGCCAGTTCGTCACCACGTGGGTCACTTCTCCCGGCGTCAGGTTGAAGGTGCGCGTGGGCTGGTTGAAGCAGCTCAGGGTGAGCGTCGCGCCCGAGTCCCAGGTGAAGGCATCCAGGCCGACGACGGTGCGCGCCCCGTAGATGTTCAGCTGCCCCTGGTTCACGCCCCCGCCATTGAACGAGATGCTCTGCGTGGTGAACCCGCCCCAGGGCGACCCGAGGTACCACTTGTTCTGCACGAAGTAGAAGGGGCCGTGGGCACCGGTGATGGCCGCGTCCGCGCCGTCGAAGCCATCGAAGGTGACCAGGTTCGTCGAGGCGCCAATGGGGATGCTCAGCGTGCTCGTGTTGTTGCCCGGCACGTTGTCCGTCTCCGAGGCGGTGACGATGGCCTGGAACTGGAACGTGCCGGCGACGGAAGGCACCAGCGTCATGCGGACGACGGCGCTCTGCCCGGCGGGCAGGCTCGTGAATTCGCAGTGCATGACGTCGTTGGTCCAGTAGCCGCACGAGCCCGCCGACGTGGTCGGGTAGAAGGCGAAGGGCGCGAGTCCGGCGGGAACGGGGACGTCGAGCGTGAGGTTGGTGGCCGTCCGCGTGCCGTGGTTCGTCACCGTGATGTCGTAGTCGAGCGCTTCGCCCCGGACGCCCGTCCCGGCGGGGAAGTCATGCTGCACGGACACGTCGACCGGGGACGCGTCACCCGTCGCGGGCACGAAGGCGACGTCCACCCAGAAGTTGGCGTTGTAATAGGTCTCCGTGGGGAAGGCGCTGCCGTTGAGATGGCGCACGCCGTTGCCCCCCGGCGTCAGGGCGGACGGGGCGTGCAGGGGCGGCATGTCCACGCCCGCGCTGGTGAAGTAATTGGACGTGATGCCGTAGTAGCCCCCGGGCGCGAAGTACGACACGACGTAGGTCGTATTCGCGGTGATGCTCACCGGCGTCGGGAACGCCAGCTCGCGCCAGCCGAAGCCGCTCTCCACGGGCGCCGTCACGGTGGTGCCCAGCAGCGTGCCGGTGGCGCTCCACAGGTGGCCCACGGCCGGAGGGGTGTTCGCGCCGCTCTTGTAGTAGCGGACCTTCGTCACCGTGCCCGCGACGTCCGAGTGGAACCGCAGGCCCACCTCCGCCGGCGTGGCGTCCCCGTTGATGCCGTGCGGATCCCCCGTCACCACGTTCCAGAAGCTGCAGGGGTTGCAGTTGCTGGTGCTCGCGAGCGTGGTGGCGGTGACGGTGGCGGACGCGGGCCCCACGTTGCCGGCGGCGTCACGGCCGCGCACGGAGTAGGAGTACGCGGTGGAGGGCGTCAGGCCCGTGTCGCGGTAGCTCGTGGTGGTGCCGGGCAGCTCCGCGATGAGCTGGCTGCCCCGGTAGACCAGGTGCCAGCGCGCGTTGCCCTGCGTCTCACCCGAGCCGTCCACGGACGCGTACCAGGTCAGGTCGATGGCGGTCGGCGAGTTGGGCGTCGCCGCCACGTTCGTGGGCGCCGCCGGGGGCGTGGTGTCATTGGGCTGGAAGGCCACGTCCACCCAGTAGTTGCTGGCCTGGTAGCTGTCGGCGGGGAAGCCGCTCGTGCCGTAGCGGTAGAGGCCGTTGCCGCCGCCCGTCCCGCTCGCGGGCGCGTGCAGGGGCGGCGCATCCAGCGCGGACGCGAAGCCGTTGCTCGTCACGGCGTAGTGCCCCGCGGGCGCGTAGTACGAGACGACGTAGTTCGTGTCGGCGGAGATGGTGACCGGCGTGGCGAAGCGCACCTCCTGCCAGCCGGAGGCCGTCTCGTTCTGGAACGTGGCGGTGGCCAGCAGCGAACCGGACGCCGTCCACAGGCTGCCGGTGTGCGTGCCGGTGTTGCCCGCGCCCTTGTAGAAGCGCACGCCCATGATGCGGCCCGGAGCGTCGCTGCGGAAGCGCACGCCCAGCTCCACCGCGCCGCTGTCATTCGCGGCCGCCACGGCCGGCACCGCGGAGTCACCGAAGAGGGCGCGCTCCCCCGTCAGCAGCGGCTGCGCGGCCTCGTCGGTGCGCGGTGTCTCCGGCTGAGAAGGATTACAGCCCAGCTGGAGGCAGGTGAAACCCACGACCCACGTCGTGACCCATCGTGATGCATGTCGAAGCATTGAGACTCCTTGGGGGGGAAAGACTGGCGATGGAATCTCACACATCACGATTTCATGGAAGAAGGGCCATTCCTGGTTAGCGTATGCAAATGAGGACCGTCGCTGAATGGAAGACCACGCTGCGTGCCGCGATGAAAGAGGCACTGCGCACCCGGAACGCCGCCGCCTCCGCGGTGCTTCGGGAAGCGCTCGCCGCCATCGACAATGCCGAGGCGCCCGACATCCGCGTCGCGCCTGCACCGGCCGGTGGCGGCATCGCGGGCGGCACGGTGGGCCTCGGCAGTGGCGAAGTGGCCCGGCTGCTCCTGTCTCCGGAGACGGTGGATGCGCTCATCCAGCGCGAAATCCAGGAGCGCCGGGACGCGGCCGCGCTCTACCTCCAGCTCGGCAGGCAGGAAGAGGCCCGCCTGCTTCAGACGCAGGTGGAGGTGCTCCTGGCGCTTTGAGCGCGCTCCGGGCCCGGACGTGTTCCCATCACGGGGACATGGCGCGCTGGACCTGCTCCAGGGGGTCCCGGCATTCGACATTCGCGGGTTCCAGGCGGATGCATTGGAGGACTCCGGCTCGTGAGCGCAGCCCGCGAGGAGCAGCACCGCGACACAGGCCACGACCGCACGCTTTGGGTTCGTGCAGGGCTCCTTCTTGAACGATAGCTCAGCGGACGCGGAAGACGGGCTCCACCCAATAGTTGGAGCTCTCCCAGCTCAGCGTGGGGAAGGTGCCCTCGGGCCCGTAGGCGAAGACGCCACCGTCCGCCTCCACGTGCAGCGGCTGGGCGTAGTACGGGATGACGAAGGCCTGCGAGGCCACGGTGTAGCCACCCGCCGGCGCGTAATACGACACGGTGTACGGCGTGTTCTCCTGCACGGCCACGTCCGGATACAGGTCCACCGTCTGCCAGCCGCTGCCCGGCCCGCCC
>NZ_RAWL01000300.1:0-10792 GCF_003668885.1 Corallococcus sp. AB049A
GCCTTCGCCCGCTCCTTCCGGAAGCCGTCAGCCGGCGCGTGTCCCGCCGGGCTCGTCCAGCTCATCCGTGAGGCCGTGCTTCGCCAGCCGGTAGCGGAAGGAGCGGAAGGACAGGCCCAGCAGCTCCGCGGCGCGCGTCTTCACCCCTTGCGCCTGCTTGAGCGCGGCCAGCAGGTGCCGGCGCTCGTGGTCGTCCAGGTGCCGCTCCAGGTTGAAGCCCTGTCCCAGCACCGGCTCGCCGGCCTCACCCGAGCGCGCCTGCGGCTCCGCCTCGCCTCGCACGGAGGGCGGCAGCGTCGCCGGCCCCAGCACGTCCGAGTCCGACAGCGTGGCCGCGCGCTCCACCATGTTCTGCAGCTGGCGCACGTTGCCCGGGAAGGCGTAGCGCTCCATCAGGGCCAGCGTCTCCGGCGCGAAGCGCAGCCCCGGGCGCCCCAGCTCCTCCGCCAGCCGCGACAGGAAGTGCGTCGCCAGGGGCGGGATGTCCTCCGGCCGCTCGCGCAGCGGGGGCAACTCCAGCGTGATGACGTTGAGCCGGTAGAAGAGGTCCTCGCGGAAGCGGCCCGCCTTCACCTCCGCCTCCAGCCGGCGGTTGGTGGCCGCGATGACGCGCGCCTGGAAGGGAACCTCCGCCGCGCTGCCCACGGGCTTCACCTTGCGCTCCTGCAGCACGCGCAACAGCTTCACCTGCGTGGAGAGGGGCATCTCCCCCACCTCATCCAGCATCACCGTGCCTTCGCCCGCGGAGATGAGCAGGCCCGGCCGCTCGTGCGTGGCGCCGGTGAAGGCCCCGCGCATGTGGCCGAAGAGCTCGCTCTCCAGCACGCCCTCGTTGAGGGCCGCGCAGTTGAAGGGCAGGAAGGGCTGGGCGGCGCGGTGGCCGCGCAGGTGGACGGCCCGGGCCACCAGCTCCTTGCCGGTGCCGCTCTCCCCCGTCACCAGCACCGTGCTGCGCCCCGGCGCCACCTTCTCCACCAGCTGCCACAGGGCGCGCATGCGGGGGCTGGTGCCCACCAGGAGCCCGCCCAGCCCGGGCAACAGCCGCGCCTTCAGCGTGCTGTTCTCCTGGCGCAGCGCGCGCTTCTCCAGCGCCTTGTGCACCAGCAGGCGCAGCTCCTCGTTGTCGAAGGGCTTGCAGATGTAGTCGTACGCGCCCTCGCGCATGGCCTCCACCGCGGAGGACGGCGTGCCGAAGGCGGTGATGAGCACCACCTCCGGCGGCTCCTTGAGCGCCCTCGCCGCGCGCAGCACGTCCAGGCCGCTGCCCGCCGGGCCCAGCTTCATGTCGGAGATGACCAGGTCCACCGGGTCCTTCGCCAGCAGGGCGCGGGCGGGCTCGACGCCGGGCACGCTCGTCACCGCGTAGCCCTCGCGCACGAGCAATATCTCCAGGTACTCGCGCATGGACAGCTCGTCGTCCACCACCAGCACGTGGCCGCGCGGGCCTCCTTCGTGGGGGAGCGCCGTCACAGCGGCAACCCCACGACGAACTCGGTGCCTTCGGCCGGGTGGGACGTCACGCGGATGCTGCCGCCGTGCGCGCGGATGATGGAGTGCGCGGTGGACAGCCCCAGCCCGGTGCCGCCGCTGCGGGTGGTGAAGAACGGCTCGAACAGGTGTCCCATCATCTCCTCCGTGATGCTGCCGGCCGAGTCCCACACGCGAATCTGGGCTTCCTTCTCCACCCGCGCCAGCGCCACCCGCACGGTCCCCTGGGGGCCCGCCGCCTGGAAGCCGTTGCGCAGGAGGTTGATGAGCACCTGGCGCAGCTGATCCGGATCCACCTGCGCCGTCAGGGACTCCGCCGCGCGCACCTCCGTCTGGACCTCGCGGGCCAGGGGGTCCGCTCTCAGCATGTCCACCGTCTCCGACAGGAGCGCGTCCAGCGCCACCGGCCGGCGCTGGGGCTCCGGCGGACGGGCGAAGCGCAGGAAGTCCTCCACCAGCCGCGCCAGCCGGTCCGCCTCGCGGGTGAGGATGCCGGTGAGCTTCGTCACCACCGCGTCGCGCGACTGCTCCTGCGCCAGCAGCTGCGCGGAGCCGCGCATGGCGGCCAGCGGGTTCCTGATTTCGTGCGCCAGCTGCGCGGACAGCGCGCCCAGGCTGGCCAGCCGGTCCGTGCGCTTCAGGTCCTCCTCCATGCGGCGCAGCTCCGTGAGGTCCTGGAAGACGATGAGCAGCGCGCCCGCCTCGCCCTCCAGGGGCGACACCGACAGCCCCAGCACCCGGTTGCCACCCGGCGTGCGCACGCGCAGCTCGCCCCGCGTGGCGCGCGGCGCCAGCGTGGACACCCCCGGCAGTAGCATCTCCAGGGGCTGGCCCACCACGGACGCGTTGTCCTCCACGTGGAGGATGCCGTGGGCCGCCGTGTTGAGGAAGGTGACGCGCCGCTGGACGTCACACGTCACCAGCCCCGACGGCATGGAGGACAGGATGAGCTGCTGCAGCCGCCCCAGCCGGCGCAGGTCCGCCTCGCTCTGGGACAGCGCGCCGCCGGTGGCGGACAGCTGGCGCGACAGGTAGCCGGACAGCACGGCGATGAGCACCAGCGCCAGCGCGTTGCTGCCCAGCACGAAGAGCACGCGCGCCGCGGGCACCGTCACCACGTCCACCGGCGTGGTGAGCCGCATGATGAGCAGCAGCATGGTGAACGCGAACGTGGACACGGCCGCGGCCACCAGCGCGCCGCGCCAGTCCAGCACCACCGCCGCGCCAATCACGGCCAGGCTGTAGAGGAACGTCAGCGGCGAGTCCGCGCCGCCGCTCAGGTAGACGAGCCCGGTGGCGATGAGCACGTCGCCCACCACCGTCACCATGCCGTCCAGCCGCCCCGCGGTGCCCCGGCGCAGCCGCAGGCCCGTCACCACCGTCAGGACGTACGCGCCCGCGATGACCGCGAACGACAGCGAGTCCGCCCGGGTGGGCTCCTGCGCGGGCTGCGTCAGGAGCCTCGCCACCGTCACCACGAGCGACAGGCTCGCCGCGACGGTGCGGAACAACACCAGCCACACCAGGCGGGGCCCCAGGCCCGGGGCCGCGCTGGATGAGGAACCGCCCAGGCGCGCGTTACTTGATCGCGCCGGCAAGGCTGAAGATGGGCAGGTACATGGCGATGAGGAAGCCACCCACCACGCCGCCGAGGAACACCATCAGCAGCGGTTCGATCATCGACGTCAGCGCGCCGATGGCCGTGTCCACCTCGTCGTCGTAGAAGTCGGCGATCTTGTTGAGCATGGTGTCCATGGCGCCCGTCGCCTCACCGACGCCAATCATCTGCACCACCATGGACGGGAACACCTTGGTCTCCAGCAGCGGACCCGCGATGTTCTTGCCCTCGGCGATCTTCCCGCGCACGTAGTAGATGGCCTCTTCCACCGTGCGGTTGCCGGCCGTCTTCGCCGTCACGTCCAGCGCGTCCAGGATGGGCACGCCGGAGGAGATCATCGTGCCCAGCGTGCGCGTGAAGCGCGCCACCGCCACCTTGCGAAGCACGTCACCGAAGAGGGGCAGCTTGAGGAACGTCTTGTCCCAGAACTTGCGGCCCTTGGGCTGCTTGTAGCTCCAGCTGAAGGCGAAGACGACCACGGCGATGCCGACGACGGTGTGGAAGAAGTACGCCTGGGCGAACTTCGACATGTCCACCACGACCTGCGTGGGACCCGGCAGCTGCGAGCCGAAGTCCGCGAACATCTTCTCGAAGACGGGCGTCACCTTGAGGAGCAGCAGCGCCGTCACACCGATGGCCACCAGGATGACCACCGACGGGTAGGTCATGGCGCCCTTGACCTTCGCCTTGAGCTTCTCGTTCTTCTCACGGTAGGCGGCGAGCCGGTTGAGGATGGTATCGAGGATACCGCCCACCTCGCCCGCGGCGCACAGCTGCACGTAGAGCTCGTCGAAGACCTTGGGGTGTTCCTTCAGGGCGTCCGCGAAGGTGCTGCCCTGCTCCACCTTGCCCTTGATGGCGAACACCACCTTCTTGAAGGCGGGGTTGTCCATCTGGCTGGCGAGGATGTCCAGACACTGCACCAGCGGCAGGCCTGCGTCGATCATCGTCGCGAACTGACGGGTGAAGATGAGGATGTCCTTGCCCGTGACGCTCCCGGGCAGGGACAGCTCCATGTCGAAGGTGCCCTTCTTGCGCACCTTCGTGGGGTTGAGGCCCAGGGACTTCAGGCGGGCGTTGACGGCCTCGATGTCCGAGGCCTCCATCTCACCCTTCTTGTTCTCCCCGCTCTTGGTCTTCGCCTCCCAGAGGAACTGGGCCGTGTTCTTCTTGGACGCTGTCGCCTTCTGCTGCACTGCCGGTGCTGCCATGACGGGACCTCCGGGGAGGGCGAGGAGTCTAACCTGTGATTTTCATGCCCCAAAACTAACGGGCACCCGCTCCCCCGGCCGGCCGCTGGGCGCCACCCGGCGCACCGCCCGTGGCGAGGATGTTGCGCAGCTCCTCCGGGTCGGAGGAACGGCCGAAGGCCTCGTCCTGGGAGATGACCCGGCGCGCCAGAAGCGCGGCGAGCGCCTGGTTGAACGTCTGCATGCCGTACTTCGCCTGGCCCACCTGCATGGACGAGTAGATCTGGTGGACCTTGTCCTCGCGGATGAGGTTCCGGATGGCGGGGTTGGGCACCATGACCTCCAGGGCCAGCACGCGGCCCGGGCCGCCCGCCTTGGCGACGAGCGCCTGGCTCATCACGCCCTCCAGCACGAAGGACAGCTGCGCGCGCACCTGGGGCTGCTGGTACGGCGGGAACACGTCCAGCACGCGGTTGATGGTCTGCACCGCGCTGTTGGTGTGCAGCGTCGCGTAGCAGATGTGGCCCGTCTCCGCGATGGTGAGCGCCGCTTCGATGGTCTCCAGGTCGCGGAGCTCGCCCACCAGCACCACGTCCGGATCCTGGCGGAGGATGTACTTGAGGGCCGTCTTGAAGTTGCGCGTGTCCGCACCGACCTCGCGCTGGTTGACCAGGCAGTTCTTGTGCGGGTGCAGGTACTCGATGGGGTCCTCGATGGTCATGATGTGCTCATGACGCTCGGTGTTGATCTTGTCGATCATCGAGGCCAGCGTGGTGGACTTGCCGGAGCCCGTGGGGCCCGTCACCAGGATGAGGCCGCGCGGCTTCTTCACCAGCTCCGCCACCACCGGCGGCAGGCCCAGTTCCTGGAAGGTCAAAATCTTGAAGGGAATGGTGCGGAACGCGCCGGCGACGGCGCCGCGCTGCATGAAGATGTTCGCGCGGAAGCGTGACAGGCCCTTCACGCCGAACGACAGGTCCAGCTCGTTCTCCTCCTCGAACTTGTGCTTCTGCGCGTCCGTGAGGATGGAGTAGCAGAGCTGCTTGGTCTCCACGGGCGTGAGCGGCGCCGTCTTGAGCGGGACGAGCTCACCGTCCACTCGGAGCTGCGGCGGCGAGCCGGTGGTGATGTGGAGGTCGGAAGAGCCCTTCTCGACCATCGCCTTGAGGAGCTGGTGCAGGTTGGCCACGGATGCGTGTCCTGTCGGAGGAAAGCGGGGGGAGGAAGTGGGGGTGATTTAGAAGCGGTCCGGCGCGGTGTTGCCCACGACCTCTTCCAGGGTGGTCATGCCATCCATGAGCTTCTTGAGCGCGCTCATGCGCAGGCTGCTCATGCCCAGGCGGATGGCCTCCTGCTTGAGCTCCGCGGCGGAGGCGCCGTTGATGACCAGCTCCTTGAGGCCGTCCCAGAAGGGCATGACCTCGTAGATGGCCACGCGGCCGCGGTAGCCGCGGTCGTTGCACTCGCGGCAGCCGACCTTCTCGTACATGGTGAAGGTGCCCATCTTGTCCGGCGGGATGCCCGCGTCGATGAGGGCCTGCTCGTCCACCTTCTCCGCGGGGCGCTTGCACGCGGGGCACAGCCGGCGCGCCAGACGCTGGGCGAGGATGAGGTTGAGCGACGCCGTCACGAGGAACGGCTCGATGCCCATGTTGAGGAGCCGGCTGACCGTGCCCGGGGCGTCGTTGGTGTGCAGCGTGGAGAGCACCAGGTGGCCCGTGAGCGCCGCCTTCACGCCGATTTCCGCCGTCTCGAAGTCGCGGATCTCACCGATCATGATGATGTCGGGGTCCTGGCGGAGGAAGGAGCGCAGGCCGGCCGCGAAGTTCAGGCCGATGTCCTCGTGCATCTGCACCTGGTTGATGCCGGCGAAGTTGAACTCGACCGGGTCCTCCGCGGTGCAGATGTTGGTGCCCACGTCGTTGAGGCTGGAGAGCGCCGAGTACAGCGTCGTCGTCTTGCCGGAGCCCGTGGGGCCCGTCACCAGCACCATGCCGTAGGGCCGGTCGATGGCCTCCTTGAACCAGGCCAGGGGCGTCGCGTCGAAGCCCAGCTTGGTCATGTCGAGCTGCAGGTTGCTCTTGTCGAGCAAGCGCATCACGACCTTCTCGCCGAAGAGCGTGGGGCACACGCTCACGCGGAAGTCCATCTCCTTGCCGCCGCCGATCTTGATCTTGATGCGGCCGTCCTGCGGCAGGCGGCGCTCGGAGATGTCCAGCGACGCCATGATTTTGAGACGGCTGGTGATGGCGTTGCGCAGCTTCATGGGCGGGCGCATCACCTCGTACATCACGCCGTCGATGCGGAAGCGGACCCGGAAGTCCTTCTCGTACGGCTCGATGTGGATGTCGGACGCGCGCTTCTTGATGGCGTCCATGAGGATGAGGTTCACCAGCTTGACCACGGGCGCGTCGTCCGCGGCCTTGGCCATCTCATCCACGTTCTCCTGCTCGTCCTTGGCGACCTCGATGTCGTCGCCCACGTCGCCGACGATGTCCTCCAGCGAGGGGCCCTTCTCCGCGTAGTAGCGCTCGATGGATTCGCGGATGGAGATTTCGGACGCGACGACGGCTTCGATGTTGTAGCCGGTGAGGAACTTCAGGTCGTCCACCGCGAAGATGTTGGACGGGTCGCACATGGCCACGATGAGGGACGGGCCCGCGCGGTTGACCGGGATCACCAGGTGCTTCTCGGCCACTTCCTTGGGCACGAGCTTGATGATGTCCGGATCAATGTCGAAGTCCTTCAGGTTGATGGCCGGCACGCCGTACTGCTTCGACAGGAAGTCGGTGAGCTTCGACTCCTCGATGGCGCCCGTCTTGATCAGCGCCGTGCCGATGCGCGCGCCACTCTTCTGCTGCTCCTCCTGCGCCTTGCGGAGTTGCTGGACGGAGATGAGGTTCTCGCGCACCAGCAATTCACCGAGTCGACCGGACATTTCTGGGATGCCTCTTTGAGCGTGAGGAGGGGACAGCCAGAGCCCCGGCTGCCGGCGGGACCCGAAGGGGGGAGACATGATGCCGTGCGGCAGGGGCCTGAAGCCCTGGCACGGATCCTCCCGGATTAGAGGAAACCGATGCGCAGCCTGTCAAGGCGCCCTGGCGTGCTCCCTTGCTGCCTGAGCCCTACCCGTCGCCGCGGGCCACCACGGTGCGGGCGGCCTCCACGTCGCGCTTGATTTGACCCACCAACTCGGCGGCGGAGCCGAAGCGCTGCTCGGGCCGCAGCCGCTCCAGGAACTGCACCCGCAGCTCCTTGCCATAGAGGTCGCCGGAGAAGTCCAGGAGGTGCGCCTCGATGGTGACCTCCGTGCCGCCAAAGGTGGGCTTCACGCCGATGTTGGCCGCCCCCGGCCACCATGGCCCGTCCGCTTCCCCCAGGAGGCGCACGCGGATGGCGTACACCCCGGGCGCGGGCCGCAGCTCGTTCTGCGTGTCCACGTTGGCGGTGGGGAAACCGATGGTGCGCCCCCGGCCCGCGCCGGAGACCACCGTGCCGTCCAGGTCGAACGGGCGGCCGAGCAGGCGCCTGGCCGCCCCCACGCGCCCCTCCAGGATGTACTCGCGGATCCGCGACGAGGACGCGACGACGCCGTCCACGTTCACCGGCTGCACCACGTGCACCTGGGCGCTTCGCTTCGCCGCGGCCTCGCGCAGCGTGGCGACGGTGCCCGCGCGCTGGGCGCCGTAGGTGTAGTCGCTGCCCACGACGACGTGGCCCACGCCCAGCGTGTCGAAGAGGGCGGCCTCGAAGTCCTGCGGCGAGGAGCGCGCGTAGTCCCGGGTGAAGGACTGCACCACCACGTGGGACAGGCCGCACGCGGACAAAAGCTCCAGCTTTCGCGGCAGCAGGGTGATCAGCTTGGGCGCCAGGTCCGGCTGGAGCACCTTGCCCGGGTGGGGCTGGAAGGTGAGCGCGTTGGCGGGGGCGTGGCGCAGCGCCTCCGAGAAGAGGGCCTGGTGGCCCACGTGCACGCCGTCGAAGTTGCCCAGCGCGAGGGCCTGCCCCTGAAGCTGGCGGCCCGCCTCGGACACGGACTGGAAGACCTTCATGGCCCTTCCGTATAGCACCCCGCGCGCTTTTGCCCTGGCCAACCCACGCGGCTCCATGGTTAGAGGCCCACCGTTCCCGCCATGCGCCCTGCCCTGCTCCCTGATCCAGTCGGCCTCAAGTTCGTCCCCCTGGATGCGCCCCCGGACTGGGACGCGGAGTTCGGCTTCACGGGGCCCCTGGAGCTGGAGATCGGCTCCGGCGCGGGCGGACACGCGCTGGAGTACTGCCGCCGCAACCCCGGCGTGCGCTTCGTGGCCTTCGAGTGGCGCAAGAAGTACGCGCGCGACACGCAGATGCGCGCGGAGAAGGCAGGCATGAAGAACCTGCGCGTCATCGAGTCCGACGCGCGCTTCGTGGTGCCGCGCATCTTCGCCCCCGGGTCCCTGGACGTCATCCACCTGCAGTTCCCCGACCCGTGGTGGAAGCGCTCGCACGCCAAGCGGGCCGTCGTGCAGCCCGACTTCGCGAAGGTGATGCTGGGCCTGCTCAAGCCGGGCGGCCGCTTCGACATGCGCACCGACGTGCAGGACCGCGCGGTGGCCATGCTCGAAATCCTGGAGGCGGCGGGCTTCCACAACCCGCTGGGCGCGGGCGTGTTCCACCCGTACGACCCGGAGGAGGTGCCCTCCACCCGCGAGCGGCGCTACCTGGCGTCCGGAGAACCGGTGTACCGCGCACGCCTGGTGAAACCCGCGTAGTCATCCGTCCGGCGCCTGACAGGCCCTGGACGCGCGAGGGGCTTTGGGGCCCTGGCGGTCCGCGAGGGGCCTTGGCAGCGCCCTCCGCCCGGAGGACAATCCCCCTACTTTGGGGGGGTGGGCGCCTCATGGCGGAAGTCGACAGGAAACGGATGCCGGAGGGCGTGCGCCGCAGCGGCCCCAGCAACGACCTCGCCGGGCGCACCGTGCTCATCGTGGACGATGATCCGGCGCAGATCCGCCACGTGCGCGAGGGCCTGGCCCCGCACGGCTACGTCTTCAAGGAAGCGCTGGACGGAACGCAGGCGCTGTCCGCCATCCGCGCGGCCCGGCCGGACCTCATCGTCATGGACGTGGAGATGCCCGGCCTGGGCGGCGTGGAGGTGTGCCGCATCGTCAAGGCGAACGCGGGCGAGGGCGGCTTCGGCTTCATCCCGGTCATCCTGATGACGGCGCGGCAGGCGGCGGGCAAGGTGGAGGGGCTGGAGCTGGGCGCGGACGACTACCTGGTCAAGCCCTTCGACATGCTGGAGCTGGGCGCGCGCGTGAAGTCCATGCTGCGGCTCAAGGCGCTGCAGGACGCGCTCCTGGAGAAGAACCGCGAGCTGGAGTGGGCCAACCGCGAATTGGACCGCCGCCGCCAGGAGCTGCTCGCGCTCAGCCGCACGGACGCGCTCACGGGGCTCTACAACCGGCGCTACTTCGAGGAGCGATTGGGCGAGGAGTTCATGCGCTCGCGCCGCTACCGCTCCCCCCTGTCGCTGGTGATGCTGGACATCGACCACTTCAAGCGCATCAACGACACGTTCGGCCACCCCTTCGGGGACGAGGTGCTGCGCGCGGTGGCGCACACGGCGCGCGCGACGCTGCGGGAGGTGGACCTGCTGGCCCGCTACGGCGGCGAGGAGTTCATCGCCCTGCTGCCAGAGGCGGCTCCCCAGGACGCGCTCCGGGCGTGCGAGCGGGTGCGCGAGGCGATTGAGCGGCTGGAGCTGACCTGGACGGGGCCGGACGGAATGTCGCAGGAGGTGAAGCTGACCGCGTCCCTGGGCGTGGCGACGGTGCCCGCGGACGACCTGCCGGGCACGGAGGCGCTGCTGCGCGCGGCGGACGCGAGCCTGTATTCCGCCAAGGGGACGGGCCGCAATCGCGTCCACCAGCACGCGGCGTGACACACCTCCCGCTTCCCCACGGCGGCGGTTTGACCTAAATCGGAGGCCCCATGCGCCCGCTCGCGATGACGACCTGGCTGCTGTTCGCCCTCCTCTCCCTGGGCGGCTGCAGCCGGCTCCAGCCGGACACCCCCGTGGGGGCCTACCAGACGTTCCACCGGCACGTGCAGCGCGGAGAGCTGCCCAAGGCGTACGCCGGGCTGTCACAACCGACCCAGCAGGTCCTGAAGACGCGGGCCCAGCAGGTGAGCGACGCGTCGGGAGGCATGGTGAAGCCGGAGCCGCTCGCGCTGTTCTTCGCGAATGTCCCGGTGCCTCCGGATGTTCAGGAGGTTTCGCTGCTCCGGCAGGAGGGCGACGTGGCGACCTTGGTGGTGCGCTCGGCGGGAAGGTCGGGCGAGGTCCGGATGGTGAGGGAACCGTCCGGGTGGAAGGTGGACTTTTCAGCATCCCCCCAGCCGTGAGCCCGGGCATGCCCGGACCCCGCGCATCAGGTAACGTACAACCGTGAACGACAGGAAGACACGGCGGGTGGCCCCCGCAGCTGTCACTTATACACATCTCCGAGCCCAC